>JBPCJB010000043.1:0-11604 GCA_051005735.1 Gaiellaceae bacterium
TCACCTTCGGCGCCACCACCTTGTCGGCACCGAGGAACGCGAAGAACAGGTTCCCCGCGTGCTGCTTCGGGTTGATTGCGCCGTATGCCTGCTCGAACGCCTTCAGGCTGGAGGCCGTCCCGGTTCCACCGACGACCCACATGTACCCGTCGACCGTGCCCGGCCGCGGCAACTGCCGCACGAACGGCGCATAGTCCGTCGTGTTGAGCGGCGGGAACACGCGCTTCGTGATCTTTCCGCCGATCGCGCAGAAGTCCGCGATCATGCCGGCGCCCGACGTCCAACCGAAGCTGTAGTCGTCCATGATGATCGCGGCCCTACGCCAACCCAGCTTCTTGTAGAGGATCTCGCCGAGGCCGGCGTTCCACTGGGCTCCGTCGCCGTGGTAGCGGAACATGTTCCTCGGTGCGATCTGCAGGGTCGGATCCTGCGAGCCCGCCGTCCCGATGATGAACGTCTTGTTCGGATGCGTCTTGGCGTAGTTCGCGACCGACACGGCTTCGTCGCCGGAGAGCGGGCCGATCATCACGTCAGCCCGCAACTGCTCCATCAGCCGCCGCGTCTCCTTCAGCGCGGTCGGACCCGTGTCGTCGCCGCAGCCGTAGCCGACGATCTGAACAGTGTGGTTCTGGATCTTGATGCCCGTCATGCCTGCCGACGGCTTGTTCTTGTTCTTGACTTTGCCGGTCGCGTACTGAGCGAAGGCGGCCTGCGCGCCACCGATGTCGAGCTCGTACCCGAAACCGAATGCGCCCTTGCAGTCGGTCATGATCGCGACCCTGATCACATGCGACTGGGATGCGGCGAACGAGCCCGACGCCCAGATCGTGGCGACGGCCGCGAGCGCAGCGAGCGGAAGCACGAGCTTCCAGCTACGCACTTTCCTCATTGTTCCTCCCTTTGCTGGTGGTGATGACAGACGTCTCTGCGGTGTGACGGCAAAACGTGTGGTTCGTCGGTGAAGATAGAACCCCCTTTCACGGAGAGCTCGCCTCCGGAGCAGCCTGACGAGTCACGGAGGCGGCTTCCGGCGTCCCGCCGCCGCGCCGACCCCGAGAACGCCAGAGGCGGTCCCAGATACCCATGAGCCCGTCCGGAGAGAAGATGACGATGACGAGGAAGATCAGGCCGATGATCGTGTTGAAGCTGCCGCCGATCACAGGCAGCTCGACGTCCCGGACGTAGTTGTTGATCACGATGAACGCGAAGGCGCCGAGCCAAGCGCCCTCGATCCGGGCGAGACCGCCGATTACGGCGATCACGAGCAATTCGATGGTGGCGGCTAGGCCGATGTTGCCCGGCGCGATCTGCCCGTCCCACCAGACGAGGAGGATTCCCGAGAGGGCGGCGACGAAGGACGCGAAGCCGAACGCGAGCGCCCGATGCAGCGGCACGTTGTAGCCGAGCGAGGTCATGCGGACCGGGTCGTCGCGCACGCCCTGCAACGAGAGCCCGAACGGCGTCCGCACGAGGTAACGGATCGCCGCGTACACCGCGAGCGAGGCCCCAAGCCCGATGTAGTAGAGCTTGTCCGGATGGCCGACGATTTCTCCGATGAAGCCGGGCGTGTACTGGTTGATGCCGGCGATCGGCGAGAACCCACCGAACTGCGTTACCTGGCCGAAGAAGTAGTTCGCGATCACGCCGTAGGTCAGCGTCAGCATCAGGAAGTAGATGCCGAGACTGCGCGCGGCGACAAGCCCGAAGATCACCCCGATCACGGTCGTGATCCCGAGCGCGAGCACGAGCGCGAGCGTCGGATCCCAGCCCAGCGTCAAGCCCTTGGTCTCGCCCCCGGCTCCGCCCTTCGTGACCATGTTCCCGATCAGGTAAGCCGAAATACCCATCAGCGCCGTCTGCGCGAGGGAGGTCATGCCGCCGTACGCAGAGAGGAAGATGAGGCTGGCCGCGGCGATCCCGAAGATGAACATCTGGGTGAGGATGGTGTTCACCCAGTAGTCGTTGAAGAAGGCCGGCCCGAGCACGAGTAGCACGAGCAGCGCGAGGGCGATCAGGCGCTCGGACGTGCCCTTCGGGTCGAGCCGCGCCCTCATCCGGCTCTCCCGAAGAGTCCTTGCGGCCGGAACGCGAGCACGAGCACGATCAGCACGAACGTGAGCACGATCGAGTACTGCGAGCAGCAGTTGTCGCTCGTGATCGGCAGATAGGCGGCGGAGAAGGTGAGCACGAGCGCGTAGAGCAAGGCGCCCGCCGCTGCGCCGAGCAACGATCCCATGCCGCCGACGATCACGACGACGAGCGAGTTCAACAGCCACTGCGCATCCTGCCCGGAGGCGACGTTTCCCTGCGAGGTTCCGACGGCCGCGCCCAGAGCCGCCAGCGCCGCGCCGACGACGAACGCGATCGCGAAAGTCTTCTGGATGTTGATCCCGAGGGCAGAGGTCATCTGCGGGTCGTCGACTCCTGCGCGGATCACCTTCCCCGTCCTCGTGCGGTAGAGCCAGAGCCAGAGAGCGATGCCGACCGAGACGCCGAGCGCGAGCATGACCAGGCGGGCGAGCGAGTAATCGACGTTCCAGACCTGCAAGTCGATGCGGCGCTCGGTCCAGCCGGGCCACGTCAGGCTGACGGCGTTACCACCGCCGACCTGGACGACTCCCTGCCTCGGAAAGTGTGCGATCACCTGGTCGGCGACGATCACCGAGACCGCGATCGTGATCAGCGCCTGGCGGAGATCCTGCCCCTGGTTCCAGCTCAGGAGGAACTGCTGGACGACGAGCCCGACCACAGCGACGATTGCTGCGGCGATGATCACGGGGAGCACCCATTCCCAGGTCGAGACGTCGACACCCGCGATCGCGAAGCCTCCCAGCCCCGTCATCCTCTGCTGGACCTCGTAGGCGATGTAGCCGGCCAGCAGGTAGAACGACCCGTGGGCCATGTTCACCACCCTCATCAGGCCGAAGATCAGCGAGAAGCCGCTCGCGACGATGAAGAGGAGCCCGGCGAACGTGAGCGCGTCGAGCAGGATCAGGAGGAACGAGCCTGGATCGTCGGTCGCCGAGCCGTACGTCGTCGTCCGCCAGTCGCCGAAGCTCCCATCGAGAGGCGGCGGTTCGGCGATGACGAGGACGTAGAGAACCGCGAAGAGAACGAGGCCCGCGGCGGCCAGCTTCGGCAGCAGACGGATGTCCAAGAGAGGCACTCGGTCGCTCACCCCGCGGGCGAACGTACCAAGCCATCAGGTGACTTTCAACGTGGAGCTACTCGATAATCGATTCTTTCGAGGGGTCTAAGGCGGCTTGACGACCGCCCGTGGTGCGCCGTAGCCTGCGGCCAGGGAACGCCCCAAAGGAGGAACCGATGGCCGACGCATATCGCGCCCTGATTCCGTACGAGTCTCTGGATCCACTCACGATCGGCGCCTCCGGGAATGACGAGCTGGTCTCCCGCGACACGCTCGAGCTGGAGATCCCGCGAAAGAACCTGCTCGCCGCGATCTATCCGGAAGAGCCCGACCCCGTCGCCGATGCAACCCAAGCGGCGTGGACGGCGCTCGAATCGCCTGTTGCCGGCCCGCGCTTCTCCGAGGCGCTCTCCGGGAAGCGCCGCGTCGCGATCGTGATCGACAACCAGTTCCGGCCGACCCCCCAGTCGAAGCTGCTGCCACCCGTGTTCGACGCGGTCGAGGCGGCCGGCATCGAAGCGGTCGTCGTCTGCGCGAACGGCAAGGTGTTCCCGATGTCGGAGTCCGACATCGAGCAGAAGATCGGGCGGCAGAACCTCGAGCGGATGGAACGCCTCGGGATCGAGTTCTTCCAGAACGAGCCGCGCAACTCGGAGATGTACGAGTACGTGGGTGTCTCGTCCCGTGGCACTCCTGTCTGGCTCCACAAGGAGGTGGCGCGCTGCGACGTGAAGCTCACGATCGGCCAGGCGCAGTCGAACCACTGGGGCGCAGGCGGCGGCGGCAAGCTCATCTGCCCGGGCGTCGTCTCCGACGAGACGGTCGAGTCGAACCACTGTGCGTTCGTTCCTTCGCCCCAGACGCACTACGGCGCCTACGCAGGGCCCATGCGCTCGGACATCGACGAGGTGGCGACCATGTGCGGCCTCGACGTGACGATGAACGCGCTCCTGGACACCCGCGGGCGCGTGCTGGAGGTGATCTACGGCTCGCATCCGCGAGCGCACCGACGCGCGATCGAGCGCTTCAACGACATCTACACCTACGAGCGGCCCGACGAGCAGGCCGACATCGCGATCTGCGGCGTCTTTGCCCCTACCGACCACCTTTTCTTCCACACCGGCTGGGGCTGCATGTCGGCCGACTTCGTCCTCCGCGACGGCGGCACCATCATCTATACGAGCCCGTCTCCGGGTGTCTCGACGGCGGTCGGAGACTTCCCCGGGCTGGCGCTGATGGACCTGATGAAGCCGTACATGCCGGCGACGCCCGAGAATTACCAGCGGGTGTTGAAGGACATCCATGCGCGCGAGATCCAGATGTGGGCCGGCTGCATCTGGGTGCCGATCTACGAGGTGATGACCCGCAAGCACCTGAAGCTCGTCACGCTGGAGGAGAACCTCGAGATGGCGGCCGATATAGGCATTGACGCGACGACGTCGCTCGACGAGGCGTTCGCGGAGGCGATGGAGCGACACGGGAGCGAGGCGAAGGTGCTGGTCCTGCCCTACGCGCGCTACCAGCTGCCCAGCAACATCGTGCGAATGGACGCGGAGCCGCTGCGCTTCCCGCAGGAGGTGCTTGAGCACTGAAGCAGTTCTCCGTTCGAGGAGTCGGAGCGGCGCGCGGCGCCGACGTCACCGCTCCGCTCCCGGACGAGATCCGGGGGTCGACGACGATCGTCGAGCTGCTTCGGATGTACCCCGGCGGCGAGGCGGGGACCCTGCTCGCGGAACTCGCACTGCCATGCGCCCACTGCGGTGGCGCATTCCACGAGCCGTTGACGCTGGCGGCGAAGCGGCACAAGCGCGAGCCACGGGCCGTGCTCGAGGCGTTTCGCGCGCTCGCCGAGGGAGGACCGACCGCCGAGCAGGTCGGCGCGGCCAGGCGCCGCTCGGCGTGATCCGCTTCGTCGCAGTCGGCGACCTGATGGTCGACATCACCGCCGAGGGAAAGGGCCACGAGGCGCGGATCGCCCTCGTCGCCGGAGGATCCGCGCTGAATGCTGCTTGCCGTGCGGCGAACCTGGGAGTCGACGCCGCGGTTGCCGGCCGTGTGGGTGACGATCCGGGCGGCCGGGTGCTGCTCTCCCAGCTTGCCGACTGCGGCGTCCGGGCCCACGTCGGAATCGATCCGGTGGCGCCAACGGGCACCGTTCTGGTCGTCGACGGCGAGATCCGCGCCGACCGCGGGGCCAACGCGGAGTACGCACCAGAGCATCTCCCCGAGCTCGAGGCCGACGCGATCCTCGTCTCGGGTCATCTGCCGGAGGCGACCGCTGCTGCTGCGCTCTCACGGGCGCGGGCAGCCTGGGTCGCTCTCGACCTCGCCCGCCTATCCGTGCCTCCGGCCGAGGCGATCGTCGTGTTCGCGAACGAGGCGGCAGCGCGACGGATCACAGGTCTCGCTCCCCAGGACGCGGTCCGCCGACTGGCCGAAGGGCGGCGGCTGGCCTGCGTCACGCTCGGCGGCGCGGGCGCGCTCGTCGCGTGGGACGGGCAAGTTCACCATGCGACGTCGCCGCCGACGGGCACGGACAACGACGTCCCCGGAGCAGGCGATGCGTTCGCGGCCACCCTCCTCTGCGAGCTGGCTCGCAGCGCGACCGTTCCCGACGCGCTCGCACTCGCCTGCGATGCGGGCGCCGGTGTCGTCCGAGCCGGCACTGCAGCCGTGTTCCGGGTGGGATAGGTGGATCTCGTGGGCGCCGCAACCGACGCGGAGACCTGGGTCGGACGGCCGTTGCGGCGGCTCGAGGACGAAGCGCTGCTGCGGGGCGAGGGCCGATTCATCGACGACCTCGACCCTGTGCCCCACGCGGGTCACGCGGCCGTCCTGCGCTCGCTGCTCGCGCATGCGCGGATCGCCCGCCTGGACGCATCGGCGGCGCTCGAGCTTCCCGGCGTCATCGGCGTCCTCACCGGCGCGGACGTCGTCGCCATGTCCCGTCCGTTTCCCGTCGGAGTCGACGGCGCGCGCCCCTACTACGCCGCAGCAGCCGAGATCGCCCGGTATGCGGGGGAGCCGCTGGCCGTCGTCGTGGCCCGTGACCGCTACATCGCCGAGGACGCGCTCGAGTTGATCGAGGTCGAGTACGAGCCACTCGAGCCGGTTCTCGATCCCGAAGACGGTGAGATCGTCTCCGATCGGCACTTCAGCTACGGCGACTCGGAAGGCGCTCTCGCGCAGGCCGACCTCGTCATCGAGGAGCCTTTCCACTTCCCTCGCTGGAGCGGTACTCCAGTCGAGTGCTACGGCGTCGTCGCCGACTGGAACGCGGCGGCGGGTTCGCTGACCGCCTGGGCGAACTTCCAGGGACCATTCACGCTCCACTCGGTCGCGGCCGGCGCTCTCGGTCTCCCCGGGTCGAAGCTGCGGCTGATCACGCCGCCGGATTCCGGAGGCAGCTTCGGGATCAAAGCGACGGTCTACGTCTACGTCGTCCTGATGGGCCTCGCCTCGAAGCACCTCGGCGTCCCCGTCCGGTGGATCGAGGATCGGATCGAGCATCTCGCCGCCAGCTCGGCGTCGACCGCTCGCACGACGACCGTCCGAGCCGGGTTCTCGAGGGCAGGGGAGCTGCTCGCGCTCGCCTACGACGTCGTCGAGGACGTCGGCGCGTACATCCGCGCCCCCGAGCCGGCGACGCTCTACCGGATGCACGGCTCGCTCTCCGGCGCGTACCGCGTCCAGAACGTCGCCGCCAGGAACCGCGTCGCGCTCACGAACCGCTGTCCAACCGGTCTCAACCGCGGCTTCGGCGGCCCGCAGCTCTACCTCGCGCTCGAGGGCGTGATGAACGTCGCCGCGAAGAGGCTCGGCCTCGACCCGGCCGAGCTTCGGCGCCGGAACCTGATCGGAGCCGACGCGTTTCCCTACCGAACTCCCTCCGGCGGTCTCTACGACTCCGGCGACTACGAGGCGTGCCTCGACCACGCGCTTCAGCTCGCCCGCTACCACGAGCGGCGCGACGAGCAGGCGAACGCCCGCAGCACGGGCCGATCGCTCGGGATCGGCGTCGCGTGCGTGGTCGAGCCGTCGATCTCGAACATGGGCTACATCACGCTCGCGCAGACGGCCGCTGAGCGCGCGCAGGCGCTGCCGAAGTCGGGCAACGCCGAGGGGGCGACCGTTATCGTCTCACCGCTCGGCGGGATCACCGTCCGGATCGGGACGACGCCACAAGGGCAGGGGCACCGCACGGTCGCCGCCCAGGTGGTTGCCGACGCGCTCGGCGTCCTGCCCGAGGACGTCGACGTCCTCACCGAGATCGACACGTCGACGAGCGCGTGGAGCGTTGCCTCGGGCAACTACTCCTCGCGCTTCGCGGGGGTAGGAGCGGCCGCCGTGCACGTCGCCGCGACGAAGATCGCGGCGAAGCTACGCGCGATCGCGGCGGGCGCGCTCGACGGGGACGCCGCAGATGTCGTGCTCCGCGACGGCCAAGCGTGGCTCGGCGACACGAGCCTCTCGCCGCGACGTCTCGCGGGCACCCCCCACTGGAACCCCGACGTGTTGCCGGCCGGGCTCGAGCCAGGCCTCTACGAGACCGCGTTCTACGCGCCGCCGAACCTCGCGCCACCGGATGCCGAGGACCGGATCGCCTCGTCGGCAGCGCACGGCTTCATCGTCGAACTGGCTGTCGTCGAGATCGATCTCGAGACCGGAGTGATCGACGTGCTCGCCTACGTGACAGTCCACGACGCGGGACGGCTGCTGAATCCGCTCCTGGTCGACGGCCAGATTCGCGGCGGCTTCGCGCACGGCGCCGGCGCCGCACTACTGGAGCGCATGCACTACGACGAGGACGGCAACCTCCTCACGAACTCCTTCATCGACTACCTCTGCCTGGGAGCCGCCGACATGCCGCCGCTTCGGATCGGGCACCTCTGCACACCGTCGCCGTTCACCCTGCTCGGCGCGAAGGGGCTCGGCGAAGGGAACACGATGAGCGTCCCGGCGGCGCTCGCGGCCGCGGTGGCGGATGCGCTCGGCGTCGAGACCGTCGAGCTGCCGTTGACCCCGGCCCGCGTCTGGGCGCTCGAACGATGAAGCCGGCGCCGTTCGAGTACCGGCGAGCCGAGAGCCTCGACGATGCCCTGGGGTTGCTCGAGGAGGGCGGCACCGACGCGAAGCCGCTCGCCGGCGGCCAGAGCCTCGCGCCGCTCTTGAACATGCGCTTCCTGCGGCCGTCGCTGCTCGTCGACCTGAACGGGATCGAAGGCCTCGACCGGATCGAGAGCGAGAACGGCGCCGTTCGAATGGGCGCACTCGTCCGTCAAGGCGCCGTCGACCGTTCACCGCTCGTTCGAGAGCGCTGTCCCCTTCTCGCGGAGTGCGTGCCGCATATCGGCCATTTCGTCACCCGGAACCGCGGCACCGTCGGCGGCTCGATCGCACATGCCGACGGCGGCGCCGAGCTGCCCGTCGCGCTCGTAGCGCTCGGAGGCGCGGTCGCCACCCAGTCGCTTTCCGGCCGGCGCGAGCTGCCCGCTAAGGGCTTCTTCCTCACGCATTTCACGACCGCGCTCGAGCCGGGGGAGCTCGTCACCCACACGACATGGCCCGGCGCGTCGAGCGGGTGGGGCTACGCCTTCGAGGAGCTCGCCCAGCGCCACGGTGACTTCGCTCTGGTCATCGCCGCGTGCGCCCTCCGCGTCGAGGAGGGCCGGGTAGCAGAGGCGCGGCTCTGCCTCGGCGCGGTCACCGATCGGCCGACGCTCGTCGACGTCCCGCTCGCCGGCCGTCCGGTCGACGCAGAAGCGGCCCGGGAAGCGGCCGATTCCGCGCGGGCGGCGGTCGAGCCGTTCGGAACGATGCACGCGTCGGCGGAGTACCTGCTCCACATCACCGGCGTCCTGACGGAGCGTGCAGTTCTGCGGGCCTGGCGGAACGCCGGCGAGGCGGCCGCATGAACGAGGTCACGGTCACCGTCAACGGCCGGCGGCGCCGTGAGCTCGTCGAGCCGCGGCTGCTGCTCTCCGACTTCATCCGGCACAAGCTAGGTCTGACGGGCACCCACGTCGGCTGCGAGCACGGCGTCTGCGGGGCCTGCACGGTGCGACTCGACGGCGTCGCCGTCCGCTCGTGCCTCGTCTTTGCCGTGCAGGTCGACGGCGCAGAGCTCGAAACCGTCGAAGGACTGGCCGGCAGCGGCAAGCTGACGCCGCTGCAAGCGGCCTTCCGCGAGGCACACGCGCTCCAGTGCGGCTTCTGCACGCCCGGGATCCTGATGGCCGCAGCCGACCTGCTCGACGGTGAGGCGACGCCGACCCGGGCCGAGATCACGGAGCTGCTCTCCGGCCATCTCTGCCGCTGCACGGGCTACGAGTCGATCGTCGACGCGATCGCGACGGCCTCTGAAGGGAAGGAATGAACCTGGCCGTGTCCTTGCTCGCGGCCTGCGAGCGCCACCCGGAGCTCGAGGCCTTTCCGGGGATTCGGTACGAGGAGCTCCTGACCCGCACCCGGCGAATCGCCGCTGGGCTCGACCTGGAGCCGGGCGAACGCCTCGCCGTCGTCCTCGACAACCGCCTCGAGACCGCGCTCCTCTACTGGGCCGCCCAGTGGGCGGGCGCGGTCTTCGTGCCGCTCTCCTGGCGCTTGTCCGAGGAGGAGCTCGACTACTGCCTCGACGACTGCGGCGCGCGCGTGGTCTTCCGGAGCGGCGACGACCTCGACGAGGGATCCGAGCATCCCGGCACGCTCGATCGCAGCGAGGACGAGCCGTCGCTCTTGCTCTACACCTCGGGCACGACCGGACGCCCGAAGGGTGTGCCGCGCTCGCATCGAGCCGACCGCGCCGGCGCCTGGTCGCAAGCGCTCCAGCACGGCTACGGCTGGGCCGACCGGACGCTCGGTGTGATGCCGCTCTACCACACGATGGGCATCCACTCCCTGCTTGCCATGCACCTCGTCGGGGGCTGCTTCGTGCCGCAGGCGCGCTGGGATGTGGCCGAGTCGCTCGCGCTGATCGAGGGGCAGCGGGTGACGTCCCTCTACCTGGCGCCGACACTCTTCCACGACCTCGTCCACCACCCCGACCTCGAACGGCGCGACCTCACGTCGGTGCGGGCGCTCGGCTATGCGGGCGCCGCGATGACCTCGACCCTCGTCCGCCGCTGCCTCGACGTGTTTCAGCCCGAGGTCTTCGTCAACCACTACGGCTCCACCGAGGTCTACACGATCACGATCGGGCGCGATCAGAAGCCCAAGCCCGGCTGCGCCGGCCGGCCTGCGGTCAACACCCGACTTCGTGTGGACGGCGAAGGTGAGATCGCCGTCCACCTGTCCTCCGACGAGGCGTTCCAGGGCTACTGGCATCGGCCCGACGCAGACACGAAGGCGATTCGCGACGGCTGGTACCACACGGGCGACACCGGCCATCTCGACGAGGACGGCGACCTGTGGATCGACGGTCGGGTGGACGACATGATCGTCTCGGGCGGCGAGAACGTCCATCCGCTCGAGATCGAGGAGGTGCTCGCGGGCCACCCCGGCGTTCGCGAGGTCGCGGTCGTTGGGACGCCGGACGACCGCCTGGGCCAGCGAGTCGTCGCCGTCGTCGTCGGCGCAGCGACCGAGAACGAGCTCGACGCCTACTGCCTCGCGTCCGCGCTCGCCCGCTTCAAGCGTCCACGGGAGTACCGCTACGTCGCCGCGCTGCCGAAGAGCCCGTCTGGGAAGATCCTCCGCCGACTGCTCCGCGACGAGGAGTGAAGAGATGAGCGAAACGCACGGGCTTCGGCTCGACCGCGACGAGAGCGGTCGCGTCGCAACGATCACGCTCGACGTGCCGGAGAAGCTGAATCGCGTCACGATGCCGGCACGCGACCGGCTGAGAGAGCTCTTCGAGGAGCTCGGCCGCGACGAGGAGGTGCGCGCGGTCGTCCTGCGCGGCGCCGGGCGGGCGTTCACCGCCGGTGGCGATATCCAGGGCTTCCTCGACGCCTCTCCGGAGGAGGTCTCGCGGCTCGCCTGGAACGTCGCTGCGCCGGAGCGCTGCCCCAAGCCTGTCATCGCGCTCCTCCACGGGTTCGCCTTCGGAGTGGGCCTCGAGCTCGCGCTCCCGTGCGACTTCCGCATCGCCGCCGAGGGAACCGAGCTGGCCCTGCCGGAGCTCAACCTCGGAATGATCCCGGGAAGCGGCGGGACCCAGCGGCTCGCGCGTCTCGTCGGCCTGGGCCGCGCGAAGGACATCGTGATGCGTCGGCGCCGGGTCGGAGCCGACGAGGCTCTGGCGCTCGGACTCGTGACGGAAGTCGTGGCCGAGGGCGAGCTCGACGCGGCAGCCGGCAGGCTCCTGGAAGAGCTGTCGACGACCTCGCCACTCGCGCTCGCGATGGCGAAGCGCGTGCTGAATCACGCCTACGACGGGCCGCTCGCCGTCGGCCTCGAGCTCGAGGGACTCGCGTACGGTCTCCTGCGCACGACGGACGATTTTCGCGAAGGCGTCG
>JBPCJB010000044.1:0-10516 GCA_051005735.1 Gaiellaceae bacterium
GGACAGTTTTTTGGGTGGGGGGGGGAAGGGAAAGAGGCGGGTGCCCTTCTCTCCTTCCTGTCCCGCTCGCCTTTTCGGCCGGATTAGACTCGGGCACCTCGTGGACACGTTCATCCAGCTCACGATCAACGGGTTCACGCTCGGCAGCGTCTACGCGCTGATCGCGCTCGGCTACTCGCTCGTCTACGGGATCCTGAAGCTGCTCAACTTCGCCCACGGCGACGTCTTCATGGTCGGCTCGTTCATCGGCTTCGGCGCACTCCAGCTCCTCGGTGGCTCGACGGCTCCGAAGGTCCCGACCTGGCTCCTGCTCGTCCTGATCACGCTCGCGGCCATGGCGGGCTGCGCGCTCCTCGGAGTGGTGATCGAGCGCTTCGCCTACCGGCCGCTCCGGAACGCGCCGCGGATCGCGCCTCTGATCAGCGCGCTCGGCGTCTCGTTCTTTCTCGCGTACTCGATGCAACTCATGTTCGGCTCCGAGCAGCGGAACTAC
Organism: Gaiellaceae bacterium; assembly: GCA_051005735.1. GTDB lineage: Bacteria > Actinomycetota > Thermoleophilia > Gaiellales > Gaiellaceae > Gaiellasilicea. The sequence continues at coordinate 494 of JBPCJB010000044.1, forward strand.
GACGCCTTCGCGCTCTCAGGTGGAGCGCTCTTCTTCAACGGCTTCGACATCGGGAACGTGCGCGTGCCTCTGCTCCGGATCGTGATCGTCGTCTCGGCGTTCGCGCTGATGATCGTGCTGTGGCTGCTCGTCACGAGAACGCGCACGGGCAAGGCGATGCGGGCCACTTCGTACGACCGCGAGGCCGCCGCGATGATGGGGATCGACGTCGACCGCGTGATCGTCTTCGCGTTCGTGCTCGGCTCGGCGCTCGCCGGCGCGGCGGGCGTGATGTTCGCGCTCCGGGCCCCAACCGACGTGGCGATCGGCTTCCTCGCGGGCCTGAAGGGCTTCACCGGGGCCGTGATCGGCGGGATCGGCTCGATTCCGGGCGCGATGGCGGGCGGGCTGATCCTCGGCTTCGCCGAGGCGTTTACACAGGGGTACATCTCCACACGTTGGTCGGACCTGCTCGTGTTCGTGATCCTGATCGCGTTCATGCTGCTCCGCCCGCAGGGGCTCTTCGGCAAGCCGGAGATCAAGAAGGTCTGATGGCGGACGAGACGCGGCAGGAGGGGATCGAGGAGGCGGTGCCGACGGCGACCGCTACGGCGGGGCCGCAGATCGGCGTGGACGAGTGGGTCGCGCGTTCGGCCGAGCGCCGCGGAGGTCGCGGCGGCCGGCTCGGCGTCGTCGAGGCGCGGCTGCGGACCGTGCCCTGGTGGGCGTGGTTGACGCTCTTCGTCGCGATCGTCGCGGCGCTCCCGGTCGGCTTCGAGAGCGGGTACGTGCGCCGCGTCGCCTTCGACACCGTGATCTTCATGCTGCTCGCGCTCGGGCTCAACGTCGTCGTCGGCTGGGGCGGCCTGCTCGATCTCGGCTATGTCGCCTTCTACGGCGTCGGCGCCTACACCTACGCGATCCTGAGCGCAGACCGCTACGACCTCGACCTGCCCGTCTTCGTCTCGATCCCGGCGGCGGCGGTCGTCGGCGGGATCGTCGGCCTGCTCGTCGGGCTGCCCTCGCGGCGCCTCGTCGGCGACTACCTGGCGATCGTGACGCTCTTCTTCTTCCAGATCTCCCTGACTGTCTCGAACAACAGCGACAGCATCTTCGGCGAGGATCGCGCCGGCGGCCCGAATGGGATCTTGAACGTCGCGCCGCTCTCCCTCTTCGGTCGCGAGCTGCCCGTCTCGACCGAGGGAATCTTCAACGTCGCCTACCTCTACGTCGCGCTCGCCTTCTTCGTCGTCGTGTTCGTCGCGCTGCGCCTCGCGAACGCGTCGCGGACGGGGCGCGCCTGGCGCTCGCTCCGCGAGGATCCTCTGGCTGCGGAGCTGATGGGGATGCCCGTCAACTGGCTGAAGCTGACAGCCTTCGCCTTCGGCGCCGCCGTCGCTGCCCTGACGGGCACGCTCGTGACAGCGCTGAACGGCAGCGTCTTCCCGCAGACGTTCGAGTTTCCGCTCCTGATCACCGTCTACACGATGGTCATCCTGGGCGGGGCAGGCAGCCAGGCGGGTGTCGTGTTCGGCGCGATCGGGATCAGCGTCCTGCTCGAGCTCCTCCGCGAGCCCGGCGACTCGCGCTTCCTCTTCTACCTCCTCTCCGTGCTCGCGCTCGTCGGCACGCTCCGGTTCTCGCGGCGGCTCGCCGTCGTGCTCGGCGGCACGCTCGCGCTCGGATTCGTCGTGCATGCCCTGGCGGGCGCGATCGACGGGAGCTGGACCGCGGGGACGGCCCGCGACGGCGGCCGGCTAGGCGAGTGGGCGACCCAGTGGGTCGTTGTGCCGAGCTCGCTCGCGAGCTGGGTGACGCCGGTCTCCTATCTCGGCCTCGTTGCCGCGGTCCTGACGCTGACCCTGGTGCGGGGCCGGCTGCGGCTCGCCCTCCTCGCGCCGACGCTCTATCTGGGCGCGTTCGTCTGGGAGAACGTGATGCTCGCAAAGCCCGAGCCGACGCGCTTCGTCGTCCTCGGCGCGATCCTGATCGCCGTGATGGTCGCCCGGCCCGAGGGTGTGCTCGGCGAGAAGCGCGTGGAGATCGTGTGAGCGCCGCGGCGCCACGCCTGCTCGAGCTCCGTAGCGTCTCGATGGCGTTCGGGGGCCTCACGGTCGTCGACCGGCTCGACCTCGACGTGCGGGCCGGCGAGATCGTCAGCGTGATCGGCCCGAACGGGGCCGGCAAGACGACGCTCTTCAACCTCGTCACGGGGATCTACCGGCCGACCGCCGGAGAGATCCGGTTCGAGGGACAGAGCATCGTCGGCCTCGAGCCGCATCAGATCACGCGCCGCGGGATCGCTCGCACCTTCCAGACACTGCGGCTCTTCCTCAACATGACGGTGCGCGAGAACGTGATGGCTGCGGCCTACGGACACACGAAGGCCGGTGTCTTCCGTGCGATCCTGCGCACCCCCGGCCAGCGGCAAGAGGAGCGCGCGATTCGCGAGCTCGCGGAGAAGCGGCTCGCCTTCTTCGGCGAGCGGCTGATGGGCTATCGCTGGGATCAGCCCGCGTACAGCCTCTCGTACGCGAATCGCCGCCGGCTCGAGATCGCGCGCGCGACCGCGACGAACCCGCGCCTGCTCCTGCTCGACGAGCCCGCGGCGGGGATGAACCCGGTCGAGACGCACGAGATCGCCGACCTGATCGGGAAGCTGCGCACCGAGGGCGGCTACACGATCCTCGTGATCGAGCACGACATGCACGTCGTCGAGGGGATCTCGGATCGTGTCATCGCGCTCGACCACGGAGTCAAGATCGCCGAAGGGTCGTTCGACGCGGTCGCAACCGACCCGCGCGTGGTCGAGGCGTACCTCGGGACGAAGGCTGCCCGATCCAAATGAGCGCGGGCGAAATCAGCGCAGCCGAGCCCCTGCTGAAGCTGTCCGGGATCAACACCTTCTACGGCCTGATCCACATCCTCCAAGACGTCGAGCTCGAGGTTCGCGCCGGCGAGCTCGTCTCGCTGCTCGGCGGCAACGCCTCCGGGAAGTCGACGACGCTGAAGACGATCCTCGGGATCGTGCGGCCGCGAACCGGCACGGTCACCTTCGACGGAAAGGAGGTCACGGGCCGCTCGACGAGCCACCGGATCGGCCGCGGGATGGCGATCGTGCCCGAGAACCGGCGGCTCTTCGGCCCGATGACCGTGCTCGAGAACCTGGAGCTGGGCGCCTACCTGAACCGCGACGTCAAGGGGCGCAAGGACGACTTCGAGCGGATCTACTCACTCTTCCCGCTCGTCTACGAGCGCCGCTCCCAGCTCGCGGGGACGCTCTCCGGCGGCGAGCAGCAGATGGTCGCGATGGGTCGCGCCCTGATGAGCCACCCGAAGCTCCTGCTGATGGACGAGCCGTCGATGGGGCTCGCGCCGGTGCTCGTCGAGCGGAGCTTCGAGATCATCCAGCAGGTGCACGAGGCCGGGGTTGCGATGCTGGTCGTCGAGCAGAACGCGAACATGGCGCTCTCGATCGCCGATCGCGGCTACGTCCTCTCGACGGGACGCGTCGTCCTCCAGGGCAAGGCGAGCGAGCTGATCGAGAACGAGGATCTGCGCAAGGCCTACCTTGGCCGCTAGCGGGGTTGGCGAGTCGATTCGCGGCCGCTTTCCCGTCTTCGAGCGGAAGGTCTACGTCAACTCCTGCTCGCAGGGAGCGCTCTCGAACGAGGTCCGGGCTGCGTACGAGGAGTACCTCGCCGGCTGGGACGAGCACGGCGCCGAGTGGGAGCACTGGGTCGAACGTGCCGAAGCCGCCCGCGCCGCGTTCGCCGGGCTCCTCGGCGCTCAGCCCGACGATGTCGCGATCCAGACCTCGGTTTCGGCTGCGGTCAGCGCGCTCGTCTCGGCGCTCGACCTCTCGGACGAGCGCAACCGGATTGTGATCTCCGAGAACGAGTTCCCCACGATCGGCCAGATCGCCCACGCGCAGGAGCTGCGCGGCGCCGAGGTCGTCCAGGTCGCGCCGGAGCCCGAGGCGTACGCGGCGGCGATCGACGAGCGGACGGCGCTCGTCTGCTCGACCCTAGTCTCCTACCGCACGGGCGCCGTCCACGACGTCGCCGCGATCCACGCGTTGGCGCGCGAGCATGGCGCGCTGATGCTCGTGGACGGCTACCAGGGGATCGGCGCGATCCCGGCCGATGTCGCTCAGATGGGCGATGTCGTCGTCGGCGGCACGGTCAAGTACCTGCTCGCCTCAGCCGGGCTCGCGTTCATGGCCTGCCGACCGGGTCTCGTGACCGAGCTCCTGCCCACGCAGACCGGCTGGTTCGCGGACGAGAACGTCTTCGAAATGCAGATCGAGCGTTACCGGCCGCATCGCAGCGCGCGCCGCTTCGACGCCGGGACGCCGCCCGTTCCGAACATCTACGCGGGCGTGGCGGGGGCCGGTCTGATCGCGGAGGTGGGGGTGTCCGCGATCGCCAAGCACGTCAGGACACTTGTCGAGCAGCTTGTCGCCGGGCTCGACGAGCTCGGCGGAAGTCTCGCGGCGCCGGCGCTCGGACCGCTCGCCTGCGTGCGCTCCACTGACGCGTCGGCGCTCGTGAGCGCACTCGCCGCGGAGGGGATCGTCGCCTCGGAGCGAGACTCGAGCCTCCGCATCTCGCTCCATCTCTACAACACGGCCGACGATGTCGATGCCGTGTTGGCCGCGCTCCAGCGGCAGCGTTCGCTGCTCGCGTAACCGCGAGATTGACAGCAATAGCAATCAGGCTATAATCGCAAATATGCGATACCCTGACCACGTCAACCCGCTCCCACTCGAGCGCTTGCGCGCGCGGCTCGCGGGCGCCGAGGAGGGCTGGTTCTTCGCCGCGATCGCGGGCGCGGTGGCGCAACGACGTGTCGAGCGCGGTCTCTCTCAGCGCGAGCTCGCTCAGCGCGTCGGCACGACCCAGTCGGCGATCGCGCGGCTCGAGAGCGGTGGCCGTCCGCCTCGGATCGACACCCTGCTCAGGATCGCGGACGCGCTCGATTGCGACCTGCACGTCGACTTGGCTCCCCGCGAGCCAACCACAGGAGGAGGGGCATGAGCGCCGGCGTGCTGGCCCGGCTCGACCGGATCGAGACCGAGCTTCGCGATCTCGGCGGCGAGCTGCAGGCGATCCGGGGGACGGTGCTCGCCGGCTTGCCGCAGCCCCCGGTTGCCGTCGAGCCACAGCCGCTCCGTCGTCGCGCCGCCCGCGCCGCCCCCTTCGACGAGCCCCGAGCCGGAGCAGGAGCCGAGCGGGTGGGAACGTGAGCTCGAGCAGCTGAAGCGCGAGCTGCCGCGGCTCTCGCTGCCGAAGCTCGATGCGGCCGACCTCCTCGGCGCCCGTGGGCTCGCGCTCGCCGGCGGCGTCGTGACGCTGCTCGGAGTCGTCTTCTTCTTCGTGCTCGCCGCCAACAACGGCTGGATCGGACCGCTCGCGCGCGTGGTGCTTGGCGGCAGCGCCTCCGCTCTGCTGCGACTGGCCGCGCTCGGACTCTTCGCGCTCGCGCTCGGGAAGCTCTTCCTCTACGACCTCGCGACGCTCAGCTCGGTCGCGCGGGCCGCCTCGTTCCTGGCCGTCGGCGCCGTGCTCCTGCTCGGCGGCTTCTTCTACCAGCGGCTCGCCGAGACCGAGGGCTAGTCGCGGGCCGGATCGCCCGACGGCAAGACGTCGATCGCCCAGTCGCGGCGCTTCCACTCGGGCACCGGCGGCTCGCACCCGGCCCGCGGGACGAAGCGCGAGCGCTCGACCAGATCGAGCTTGTGGATGTAGCGAGGGCAGTTCGGGAAGACCTGCGTCGCGCGGACGCGGACGATGCACTGCGCCCGCTCGTAGGCGGCCAGCAGCGGGTCGGCCCCGTCGATCGAGCCGACGCCGTTCAGCCGCAGTCGCTTCTGCCCCGCGAAGTCGAGGAAGAGGAGGCCGACGTGCGGGTTTGCGAGCACGTTGCCGAGCGTCAGGTACATGCCGCTGCCGTCGTAGCTCGGGAAGGCGATCGTCCGCTCGTCGAGCACGCGCACGAAGCCGGGCTCGCCGCCCTTGTACGAGCACTGCGGCTGACCGTGCTCGTCGGCGGTCGCGAGGAAGAACATGTCGCGGGCCTCGATGAAGGCGCGATCGTCCGCGTCGATCGTCGCCCTGACGACGCGCTCCTCGAGCCGATCCGCGAGGCGGCGCGTGTCGAACCTGTCCTGGAGCTCGCGACTCTGCGGGCCGTACAGACTCATTCCACGATCATCCTCCCGATGCGCCTTCCCGTCCACGTATACGTTCTGCTCGCGCTGCTTGCCGCGGGCTGCGGCCGGGCCGAGGGAGGTGAGATCGCAACTGTGAACCGAGACGGAGAGATCGTTGTCGCGGCGCTGGGGGATTCGATCCACGCGGGCTCGCCGTACTGGGATCCCGATCCGGACGTGCGTGCGAGCTACGGCGACGACCTCGACGAGCAGAGTCAGTGGGAGTACTGGGCGGCGAAGCAGGATCCTCGGCTCCGGTTCCGCAACTGCGGAGTCTGGGGCGAGCGCACCGATCAGATCGCGGCGCGCTTCGACGCGTGCACAGCGGGCGCCGACGTGCTCGTCGTCCAGGGCGGGATCAACGACATCGCACAGGGGCGCGATGTCGAGCCGGCGGCCGAGAACCTGCGGGCGCTGGTGCGGCGCGGCAAGGAGCTCGGACTGCGCGTGACGATCGCGAACGTCCTGCCCTGGAACGGGGGTTGGCCGACCGCGGAGAAGCCGATCAACCGGCTGAACGAGTTGATCGAGGAGCTGGCGCGGGAGGAGGACGTGCCCGTGCTCCCGTTCTACGCGACTCTCGAGCACCCCGGCGAGCCCGGCCGGATGCGCGACGAGTGGACATCCGACGGCGACCACCCCTCCGTCGAGGGCTACCGGCGGCTCGGCGAGCTGGCCTTTCGACTGCCCCCAGGGAGATGACGGAGCGCGCGTACGGCGCCCAGTCGATGACGGGCCAGCTGAAGCGCGTGCTCGTGCGCCCACCGCTGCCCGAGGACGCGGCGGCTTGGCGCGCGTACGGCTGGCGGGCGGCGCCCGATCCGGTGGCCGCAGCAGCCGAGCACGAGGCGTTCTGCGTCCTGCTCGAGGAGGCGGGCGCCGAGGTCGTCGTTGCCCGCCACGATGCCGGCAACCCGGACGCGATCTACGCCTACGACCCGGTGCTCGTCGGCGCTGCGGGCGTCGTCGTCCTCCGGCCGGGCAAGGAGGGACGGCGGCGAGAGCCCGGCGGAGTCGCCGCAGCGCTCCGCGACGCGGGCGTTCCCGTCGCGATCGAGCTCGAGCCACCGGCGACCGTTGAGGGCGGCGACACCGTCTGGCTCGATGAGCGGACGCTCCTCGCCGGTCACGGCTATCGCACGAACGGCGCCGGGATCGAGGCGCTCGAGCTCGCCTTCCCCGACGTCGAGGTGATCCGGTTCGACCTGCCGCACTGGAACGGCGCCGACGAGGTGATGCACCTGATGTCCTTCCTCTCGCCGCTCGACGCCGACCTCGCGCTCGTCTATCCGCGGCTCGCGCCCGTCCGGCTGCTGGAGCTCCTCGCCGAGCGTGGGATCGCCACGGTCGAGGTGCCCGACGGGGAGTTCGAGTCGATGGGCCCGAACGTGCTCGCGCTCGGGCCGCGCCGCGCGCTCGCGCTGGAGGGGAACGACGAGACGCGCAGGCGCATCGAGAAAGCGGGCGTCGACGTCGTCACCTACCGTGGCGACGAGATCTCGCGAAAAGGCGACGGCGGCCCAACGTGTCTCACTCGACCGCTACTGCGCGGTTAGCCGTTCGTCCGTCCGACCTCCTGCACGAGCCAGGTGTTTCCGTCCGGATCGTCGAAGCTGAGGAAGGTGGCGTAGTCGGCGCGCCCGGGATCCACCCCTGCCGTGCGGCCCTCCGGCCCGAAATGGAAGAGGTCGCTGACGTCGACACCGCGTTCGACGAGCTCGGCCCGTGCGGCCTCGATCTCGCTGACGATCAGGTGCAGCCCCTTCGTCGATCCGGGCTCCGATTGCCCGATCCCCACCCCGATTGCGATCGAGCAAGCCGATCCAGGCGGTGTGAGCTGCACGACACGAATGTCGTCGGTGGGACGCGTGTCCACGTCCACGCCGAAGCCCGCCTTGTCGACGTAGAACGCCTTCGCGCGATCCACGTCAGAGACGGGAACCACGACGAGCTCGAGCTTCCAATCCACGATCCGTCCTCCTTTGTTCGTCGTCGCCGAGTCCTATCAGGAGCCGTAGAGTCTGGCCGTGAATCTCTTCGCCCTGATCCGAGCTGCGGACGAGGACGGCGTGCGCCAGCTGCTCGAGCGCCGGCCGGAGGCGGCCGAGGAGCGCGACGAGGAAGGCGTGTCGGCCATTCGGCGTGCCGTTTATGCGGGGAAGGACGAGATCGCGACGATCCTGCTCGACGCGAACCCCGCGCTCGACGTCTTCGATGCGGCAGCGGTTGGGCGGACGCGCGGGCTCGAGGCGCTCCTCGCCGGCGAGCGGGAGCTCGCGCAGGCCCGGGCGAGCGACGGCTTCACAGCGCTCCACCTCGCGGCGTTCTTCGGCCACGAGGACGCTGCCGCGCTGCTCTTGGAGCACGGCGCCGACGCGAACGCCGTTGCGCGGAATGCGGAACTCGAGGTCGCTCCGCTCCACAGCGCCGCAGCCGGCGGCCACTCGAAGCTCGTGGCGCTCCTGCTCGAGCATGGGGCCGACCCGAACGCGCGCCAGCTTGGCGGCTTCACCCCGCTCCACGCCGCGGCCCAGAACGGCGACCGCGAGAGCGTCGAGGCGCTGCTCGAGCGCGGCGCGGACAAGACGGCGCGAACCGACGACGGCAAGACGGCCACCGAGCTCGCCGCCGCAGCCGGCCACGATGATCTCGGCGAGCTTCTGGCCTAGCTCGCCTCCTCGAGCGTGAGCTGGCGGAAGCCACTGAGGCCCGAGACGCCGACGCCTACCAGCCGCAGCGCGCCCGGGCGGTCGCGGAGGCCGCGGTCGAGGAGCGAGCACGCGAGCTCGCCGATCCGCTCGGCGTCGTCGATCCCGACCGGAAGGCTCGCCGAGCGACTGCGGATCGAGAAGTCGGCGTAGCGGAGCTTCGTCGTCACCGTCCGGGCCGAGAGGCCGTCGCGTTGCAGGTACCGCCCGATCTCGAGTGCCATCCGACGCAGCTCGGCGTGCAGGGGCTCGCGTTCGTGGAGGTCGCGCTCGAAGGTCTCCTCGACGGAGATCGAGATCCGCTCGCTCGTGAGCTCGAGCCCGCGCGGGTCGATCCCGAGCGCGCGGTCGCGCAGGAGCCGGCCGACCTGACCGGGGAGGATCGCGCGAAGCTCGAGATCTGAGAGGGCGCCGAGCGCGCCGACGGTGGCGATCGCCGCGGCGCGCAGTCGTTCCTCTGCTCGCGGGCCGACCCCGGGCAGGACTCGCACGGGAAACGGCGCCAGAAACGCGGCCTCCGTGCCCGCGGGGACGACCGTGATCCCGCCGGGCTTGCGGCGATCCGAGGCGACCTTGGCGACCACCTTCGTGGGCGCCACGCCGAGCGAGCACGAGAGATTCGTGGCCGCCCGCACCGAGGTTCGCACCGCCTCCGCCAGCGCCCGCGCGCGTCCGAAGTCCGCCGCCAGCGGCGTCAGGTCGAGGTAGCCCTCGTCGAGCCCCGTCCGCTCGATCACCGGGACGACCTCGCGGATCGCCGTCCAGACCTCGGCCGAGTACTCGCGATAGAGGGTGTGCCGCGGCCGGACGAACACGGCCTCCGGGCAGCGCCGCAGCGCCTCGGCGCAGCTCATCGCCGAGTGGATCCCGAAGCGTCGCGCCACGTAGTTCGCCGTCGCGACGACGCCGCGGCTGCGCGGGTCGCCGCCGACGACGAGGGACCGCCGCCGGAGCTCCGGATTCTCGAGCTCCTCCACCGCCGCGAAGAAGGCATCGAGGTCGACGTGGGCGACGATCGCCATCCCGTCAAGGCTACGCTTCGCGTCCGACCCCGCTAGGAGGGTTTGGCGGAACGCCCCTCGTCGGCGGGGTGCGATGCTCGTTCCGAGGCAAGGACGCTAG
>JBPCJB010000045.1:0-14719 GCA_051005735.1 Gaiellaceae bacterium
GCAAGAGTTCGAGATCGGCCACCGCGGCGGCCGCGTTGACTCCGAACAGCGGGAGGATGAGCACTCGGTGTCGGTTGAGCTCCCGGCCGTAGAAGTGCCGGATGACCCGCTCATCGCTGAGCCCCTCGACGATAAGCGCCCGGCGGGTGATCTAGAGGGCCTGGATTCGGGTTACGCCGAACCGCTCAGCTTTGCGCATCAAGTTCGCTCACCAACAGGTCGTTGGCGTGCGCGACCTGGGTTTCTCCGTCGAAGTCGCGCTGCACAAGCCAGTAGTTGGTAATCCGAACCCATGTTCAGAAAAGACAGCGAGTGCGTGGCAACAACCACGGCAACGTCATCGGTCGCGGGTGACTGAACCCATTGAGCGGCGGAGTCCTGAGCTGTCGGGTGCAGGTGCCGCTCGGGCTCGTCGAACACATACAGGGTTCGCGGCTTGATCATGAGCGGCTCGCGATCCCCCCGCTCTCAACGGTCTCCGACTGACTGGCCTCAACGCGACGCATCGCCTCGGCCAAAGTACAGACGGCCCAGATCCGAATCCCCGAGCCAACGGTACTCCGTCACCTGGATCGTCTGGGCGGCCGTCTGGCTTTTCGAGGCCGAGAAGCCGGCGGGGACGAGCGCCGCGACGGCCAGCAGGCCGGCAAGTGCGGGCAGGATGAGTCGCTTCATCGTGGTTTCTCCTTCGTGGTTGATTGGGTGTTGATCTGGCGGGTGTTGATTGGTGCGCGAACGAGGTCAGTCGTCGTCCGAGCCGGAGCCGGAGCCGGAGTTGTCGTCGCGGTCGTCCGAGTCCGAGCCCGAGCCCGAGCGATCCTCGTCGTCGGTCGTCGAGGTTCCCACCCCGGTGCAGCGAGGATCGTCCGCGTGCTCGGGCTCGTCGCACGGGCCCGAAACATCGTCGGCCTCGCTCGTCGTCGTGCCGGCGCGAGCGGGCCGATCGTCGTCGCCACCCGACGTCGTCGCGCCGGCCGCGCAGCGCCGGTCGCTAGCGTGCTCGAGCTCGTCGCAGTGGCCCGAGACGTCATCGACTCCAGCGGTGCCGGCGGTCGTCGTACCGGTTGTGGTGCCCGCCGGGATCGACACGGAGCGAACCGGCCGGTCTCGCCGAACCCGTCGACGGCGACGAGCCCACCGACGCCGAGCAGAGCGAGGCTGAGCGTGCCGATCAGGATCTTCGTCATCGCTCTCCTCTTCGCGATCGAGTACGAAGGAAGCGTGGCGGACGCCCAGCCAGCAACCGCCCAGCTCAAGACAAAGCCTTGGTAAAGCCTCGTTAGGAGTCGGAACGGACCAGAGAGTCGGGGAGGGCTCGCTGGGAGCCCTCCCCGGGCTTCGTTATTCCTGGTACTCGGGACAGCCCGGCGCCGAGGCGTCGAACGCCGCCGACGTGTCGTGCTGTACGGCTCGCAGCGCGTCGATCCGGCCGTGCCCGAAGCATTCGTCGTACCCGGGCAGGCCGATGTCGATCGTCGAGGCCTGCAGGTACTCCTCGACCTTCTGCGGCGGCAGCTTCACGTCGCCGTCTGCGCCGAGCGTCCCGAACTGGCTGACGATCAGCGCCGCCACCCCGGCCGCGTGCGGCGAGGCCATCGACGTCCCCTGGATGCAGCCGTAGGCGCCTGCGGGGAAGGTGGAGAGGACGGTGCGGGTGCAGTCCCCGGTCGTGCCGTTCCCGCCCGGCGCCGAGACGTCGTTCGGACCGGAGCCGTAGTTGGAGTAGCCGGCCTTCTCGCTCGCGCGGCCGAGCGAGGAGACGCCGATCACGCCCTGGGTCTCCGCCGGGACGACCTCGCACTCGTTCCCGGCCTCGGGATGAGCGAGATCCTCGTCCGAGTTGCCGAGCGCCGCCACGGGCGTCACTCCCTGGCCTCGCGCGTACTGGATCGCCCGCTCGACGGCGCGCCGGAACGTGCGCTGGACGGGATCGTCGTTGCACTTGAACTCGGTCGACTGCTGGAACTCGTTGTCGTCGACGAAGAAGCTCATGTTGATCACGTCGAGCTTGATGTCGCCGGCGTAGGTGATCCCGTCGACGACGGCGCTCGCGTAGCAGAAGCCCGACGCGTCGCACACCTTGACCGGGACGAGGGTCACGTTCGGGGCGACGCCGACGACGCCGACCTCGTTCGCCTGCGCGGCGACGGTGCCGGCGACGTGCGTGCCGTGGAACTGGTTGTCGGTGCAGGGATCGGGCGTGCCGACGCCGGGGCCGCTCGGGAGGAACGAGACCGAGTTGCGCCCGCGGGAGCAGTCGACGTTCGAGCCGCCGGAGTCGACGACGAAGTCGGGATGGCGCCCGTCGATCCCGCTGTCCAGGATCCCGACGTCGACGGCGCGCGAGCCGGCCTGGACGTCGTGCGCCTGCGGAGCGCGGATCTGCTGCATGTCCCACTGCAGGGCCTCGAGCGGATCGGCCGTCTGCTCCGGGCCGCCGTCGGGGAGGCCCTTGAACTTCGTGTCCTCGCCCACGCTCTGGACGAGCGAGGACGACGAGAGCGCCTGGGCGAAGCCGGGCGCGTTCGATTCGACGACGAGCACGCCGATCTGTGTCGACAGGTCGTTCGCGACCGTACCGCCGGCCGCGGTCACGGCGGCGCCCACCGCAGCGGCGCTGCCGGTCGCAGTGAAGCCCGCGTCGCCCTGGACGCCCGAGAGCACGACCAGGTAGCGCTCCGAGCCCGTCGGCGAGCTCGATGCGCTCGGCACGGCGCCCGCCAGCCCGGCGAGCACCACTGCGACGATGACCACGAGCCATGTCGTTCTCATTCGGATTCCCTTCGATTCACGTTGGTTACGGATTCAGGGCCAGGCCGCCGGTGACCTCGACCTGTCCCTTCAGCAGGACGCCGCCGGCGGCGTAGCCGTCGCCGAGGACGATCCGGAACGCGTCCGCCTCCTTGCCGACGTCCTCGACCTCGACGAAGAAGGAGACGCCGGGCACGCCGTCGACCGTGGCGCGGCCGGTGATGCTCGCCTTCGCGCCCGCGATCGTGAGCGAGTCGACACCCGTCGCGGTCACCTTCTTGTCGGCGGCCTTGTCGTGGAAGCCCAGCTTCCCGGCCGGAGCCGCCTGGCCGGCGAGATAGGTGACGTCGAGCGAGAAGCTCGCTCTGCCGCCCTTCGACGGACCAGAGAGGATCGAGATCTCTGCGAGCTCGCCGTCGGTGCCGCCGTTCCCGCGAGCACGACCCGGCGTATTGGTCGGCCGTAGCACGCACCCGACGCCCTCGCACTGCGTCAGCGAGAAGACGTCGAAGCCGCGGGCCATGTCGCCCGTGTAGACGTAGCCCTTGTACTCCTTCGCCGACCACGTCTCCGCCCCCGGCATCACGTTCCAGCCGAGGGTGTTCCCCCACGTCGAGCGCGGGTCCTCGGCGACGCCGTCGGTCGAGCTCGACGCCTTCGAGAAGTCGACGTGCCACGTCCCGGCGCCGTAGTGGCCGGTCACGAGCTGCCGCCCCGGCAGGCGCGAGACGCCGTCGAAGCCGGGTGCGATCTCGCCCGGTCCGGCGCTGCCGTTGCCGCCGTTCCGGAACACGTGGATCGTGCAGGCTCGCTCGGTACGGCCGATCGAGGCGAGCGCCGGCGTCAGCGGATCGGGGGCGAGCACCGGGTTCGGGTAGAGCCACGAGCCGAGCTTCCGCGGAGCCCCCTCGAGGTTCCAGAAGTGCGCGGCCCCGATCTTGCCGCTCGGGCCCTCGTTGCAGCGCGTCTCCGTGATCCCGCCACCCGCCTCGTCGGTGATCACGAGCACCTTGGAGTCCGAGCTCGTGTCCGACTGGTGTGAGAGCTGGATCACCTGGCCGTCGGCACCCTGCTCGGCGCTCGCGGCGTTCGGAATCGTCGCCGTCAGCGTGGCGGGCCGGTTGAAGATGTCGGTCACGTCGAGGATCCGCGTCGAGTCGAGCCCTGCGCTGTAGAGTGTGTTTCCGTCTCGCGAGAACGACACGTCGTGCGCGTCGTCCGCAACCGGCTCCGGGATCGTGCGGACGAGCTTCGCCGGGGCGGTCCGGATGTCGACGACCTCGATCCCGTTGAACGACGTGTTCACGGTCAGCCAGCCCCCGCTCGGATGGATCGTCGTGGTGTGGGCGCCGGCCGAGCCGAGGCTCGAGAGGTAGCAGTCCACGAGTTGCGTCTCGAACGTCGCGGTCTGCGGATCGAAGACGAGCCGGACGATGTCGACGCCCGCACGCGTCTGACCCTGCGTGCCGGTTCCCTTCCCGCGCAGGCAGGCGGAAGTTGCTCCGGAGAGGCCGATCGAGTCGAAGCCGAGCACGAGTACGTCTCCGCGGACCTGAAGGTCGTTTTGATAGCCCGGATCGCTGTAGCGGCCGGCCACAACGGGATGGGCAGGTTCGGTCACGTCGAAGATGCGCGTGCCCGCGCCCATCGACCCGACGAACGCGTAGTCGTGGACGACGCCGTCGGCCGCGCGGCGAGACTGGAACTCGATGTCGGTGCCGACGAAGCCGCACACATTCGCGACGTGCGCGATGTTCTTCGCCGAGCGCGGCACGAGCCCCGGGCTCGAGACCGCCTCGCACGGGAGCGCTGCGTTGCGCACAGGGTCGAGCGGGTCACCTGTGATCGCGTCCGCACCGGCGATCACGCCGCCGACGGCGATCACGAGGACGAGGAGGCTCAGCCGGGCTCTCATCTAAGTTCTCTCCCATGAAGACGTTGTCGAAGGTGGCGCCGCCGAGGCCGCCGTTGAGCACGATTCGCACCTGCGTGACGCCGGCGACCGGCGTCAGCGCCGCGGCGAGCGGCGACGAGGCGAGGAGCACGCCCGCGGCCGAGAGCTGCTGGACGACCGCCGCGCCGGCTCCTGTGACGTCGAGCGACAGCCCGTACGCCCGCCCCGGCACGACCTCGATCGGCGCTGACGTCCACGAGCCACCGGGCCCCGCGCTCGCGGCGTCGCCGTCGTAGCTCGTCGAGCCGGAGCTCGACCAGTGGTCGGGGGAGCCGTTCGACGACGCCTGGAAGTCGCCGTTCTGGACCTTGTTGGCCTTGACGACGACGACGCGGGAGGCGCTGTTGTTCGACTCGTCGGACTCGGCGATCGACTGCGCAGGATCGGCGGTGACCGTGATCGTCCGCTCACCCTTCAGGCCCTTCGTGCTCCAGACGACCGATGCCGTTCCCGACGCACCGGCCGCGATCGAGGCGATCGTGGCGTCGCCGATCGTGGCCCCGTTGTCGGCGAAGCGGACGACGACGTCGGCAGCGGACGCGCCGCCGATGTTGCGGACGCTCGCCGTGATCGTGGACCTGTCCTTGGCCGTCGTGAACGCGATGTCGCCTGCCGCAAGGGCGAGGTCGGGGAGCGGCCGCTCCCACTGAAGCGCGTTCTGGAACACCTGGTAGCCGCTATAGGTGACGGCATAGTTGGCGAGACCGAACGGGTGGTAGTACTGCTCCGTCGGCATCGGTAGGAGAGCGCCGATCACCCGGACGACTCCACGTCCGAGGTCGAGCTCGCCGAGAGTGACCTGGTCGGCCGTCGTGGTGCCGGCGGTCGTACCGCCTACCTTCTCCCAGGCGATCTGGTCGACGGCCCAGACGGGCGAGGACGAAAGCTGGGTGTCCTCGTCGTCCGGGCTGATCGCGTAGCCGATCGGGACCGGCTCGTAGGTCTGGTGCCGGAAGCCCGGCCCCTCCGCGGCCCCCGGCTGGTTCACGTTCCGGGCGAGCGGATCCTCGTAGGTCGACGTCCGGCCGTCCCGGGTGAAGGCGACGTAACCGGCGTAGACGGCGAAGTCGTTGATCGTGCCGCGCGGCAGCACGCCCATGAGCGCGAGGTCGCGAACGGCCCCGTCGGTGAGGACGAGGTTGCCGCCACGCTCGGCGAAGCCGCGGAGCTTCTGACCCCAGGCCGTCCGTTCCGCGTCGGTCCTGCCGGACGAGCCCGGAGGCGTGCCGGCGTATTCGTTCGAGAACGCGATACCGACGGTGTCCGCCGGCGCACCGGCGGCCCAGTTGACGACCCTGGCCCGGTAGTGGCCCGGCAGCGGCCGGTTCAGCGTCGCCACCTCGCTCGCCGCTTCCGTGGCCGACTTCCCGACTGCGAACCAGTCGCCGCTGATCCGGCTCTGGCGCTCGAGAAAGAGGTCGTAGTCGATCGCGTTCGGCGCCGAGATCGCCACGCTCAACTGCTGGTTGTTGAAAGCGGGATCGACGTCGAACTCGAAGTCGGCCACGCACGTTGGTGGCAGGACTGGCGTGGTGCCCTCCTGATAGGCGCAGGGGACGGTCGCGCCCGTCTTGGCCGTCGCGTCGAACGTCTGCCCCGGCTGGGCCGCGCCGGTCGGGACCGGCTCGACGTCGCCGGGGAAGGCATCGTCCGCGACGACGACGCTCGAGAAGCGGTTCAGGTCGACGGCTCCGGAGAGCACGTCGTTCGCCGCCACCGCCGTGAACTGGCCGGGCCGCATGTTCCCCGCCAGGTCGGCGAAGAACTTCATGTTCGTTGCCGAGTACGGCTTTTGGCCCGGATCCTCCCACGCCTGCTCGCGCGAGAAGGTGATATCCAGGTCGACGCTGCCTCCGCTCGCGCGGAGCTTGGTCGCGAGCCCGCCGGTCATGCAGATCCGGTAGCGGCCGGGCAGGGGCATGTTCGTTACGACGGTCGCGCCCGCCTGCTGGTAGACGTCGCTCTGGTCGAAGTATCGGTTGATCTCTTCCCAGGCGTCCTCCGAGCCGGCGCACCCGCTGTCGTTCTGCGGGTCCTCCTCGTCGAGGCGGTACTTCTCGAGGATCAGCTCGGTGGTCGCAAGCTGGCCGATCCCGGAGACGTTCACCGCTGTCGCCTTGCCCTCGAGCCCGCCGTTGGAGAAGCCCTCCGCCGCCCCCTTGACGGCGAACTCGTAGGTGAAGTTGTTGCCTGCATCGAGGGCGGCGTTCTGGATCGACGGCTGCGGCGGAAGCGTGCTCCCGCCCGTTCCCGTCGTGCTGCCGGCGTTCGAGACGACCTTGTCGCTGCGCACGTACGCAACCGAGCCGGGCGCGCGGAAGTCGGTGTCCTCAGGCTTCAGCGTGAAGTTGATCATCGAGTAGATCAGGCTCTTGTTCCCGTCCACGTGCAGCTGCTCGGCGTCGACGAGGAAGCACGAGCCGACGCCGCAGTTCGAGATGTGCGAGAGGCTCATCTCGTTGTCGATCCCGTCCCCGTCGAGCCCGAGCGGCGAGTTGATCCAGTCGCCGAGCGAGCCGGTCGTCGTGTAGGCGATCGTGTCCCAGACCGTCCCCCACTGGACGCCGTAGAGGCGCGGGTCGTCCTTGGCTGCCGTGTTGGGCTTGATCGCCGGCGACCACGCGAGCCGCTTCTCGGCATCCGCCCAGGCGCCCTTCACCGTCTGCAGGATCCGCTGGTTCTTCGAGTAGTCCTGCTCGCCCGCGCCGAGCAGCGTGAACGAGAAGGCGCGATCGATCAGCTGGCCGTGCAGGTCGATCCCGCCGTCCCACTTCGGCCGGATCTGCTTCAGCACCTTGCCGAAGCCGCGAGTCTCGGGCTCCGACCACGGCGTGTAGGGCCGGAAGGAGAAGCCGAGCGTCGGCCAGTCGCGGTTCATGTCGACGCCGTTGCCGTTGTAGCGCTGGAAGAAGCGGGCGCCGTTCTGGGCGTCGCCGCGCCGCCAGCCGTCGGGGTTCGAGAAGACGAAGTAGATCGCGGAGCGGCGGAGGGCGTCGCCCGCCGTGACGCTCTCCTCGGGCGTCGTTTCGAGCAGCGGATGCGGGAAAGCGCCCTCCTGCGCGCACGTGACGACAGCCGGGGCCGCGCCGCCCTCGCAGGCCGCCCAGGTCGCGAGATCCTCGGCGGCGCGCACGCCGGCCTCGGCGCCCGCCCGCTCGATCCCGTGAATCGAGAGCGGGAAGGTAAAGAACTTCTTGTCGGCGTCCGGGACGCGCTCGTCGCTGACGCGGAGCAGGTAGAGATCGGACTTCTTTCGGCCCGCCGGGAATCCGGCCTGGGGCAGCCCGGCCGAGCAGAGATCTGCGTTCGAGGTCGAGGCCGTGCAGTCCGTGCCGTCGCCGAAATCGCGCTCGAGCTTCGAGAACTGCACGAACTGCGGGAAGAGCGTCTCCAGGTACTCGGCTCCCTTGACCATGTCGTCATAGGAGAGGAAATCGACGGCCGGGCAGGAGACGTTGCCCTTCGCGAAAGGTGAGCGTCCCGGCGCCTGCGCGGGGGCGGGCCAGAAGGCGTGTGGATCGGGAAAGACCCGACCGCAGAGGGCGTAGGCCTCGGCGCTCGAGGCGACCGGCGCGGAATCGCCCCCGGAGGGGGATTGGAGCACGAGGACAGCTGCCAGCGAGAGGCCGAGCGCGAAGCGAACGAGGTTCTTCATCGTCTCCCTTTCGTGTGATCGCGGCAGCGCGAGGGCGCCCGCTGAGGGGCGCCCTCGCGCATTCGCTGGTCTCCTAGCGCTTCGCCGAGACACAGCCCTCGGCGCCGGTCTTGCGCGTGCCCTTCTCGAGCTCGCTCGTTCCCGGGGCGAGCTGCATCGCGATGTCGCGGTATGCCGCTGCCGCACGCCACGCCTTCTGCGCGGCGAAAACCGCGTTGACGAAGTCGTACTTCGCGAAGAGCGCCTCGGCCTTCGCAGAGGCCGCGATCGCCTCCTTGCGCAACGCCGCCGCCTCGGCGGGCAGCAGCGCGAGCTGTGTCACGCCCCTCGCGGCGAACGCCTCGCCACCCTGGGAGAGGGCCTCGTCCGTCCACTTCAGGTAGTAGGCGGAATGACCGCGGGCGATGTTCTCCTGGTCGAGGATCGAGTAGACGAGCTCCGTGTGGGAGTACGTCGTCGGCGCTGCCGTCGAGTTGTACGCCCAGGTGAAGCCGTCGTAGTAGCGGGCCGACCCGTCCGCGTTCCGCGTCGCTCCGACCGAGTCGTGCGGATGGGCGAGACCGAGGTAGTGGCTGGCCTCGTGGATCGCCGTGTAGGTGAACGCACCCGAGCCGACCGCCGGATGGGCGAACGACATCGACTGGTCGCGATCGGACTCCGGCGACTTGAAGACGTCGTTCACGGAGCCGAGGTAGCCCCACGGGACGCCGCCCCGGTTCGTGGCGATCCCCGCCGCGATCGGAAGCGCCCACGCGTAGTGCTTCTCGGCGACGACGTTGATCGCCGGCACCGTCGTGTAGCAGGCACCGCCACGGAAGAGACGGGGCTGCGCGTCGATGTAGTCCATCGCGGTGTCCGTGTGCATCGAGACGCCAGGGACGCCGGCGATGTCGTCGCCGTCCCGCTTGGCCTGGTCGAGCATCGCCTGATCGGCGTCGTTGTCGGCGCCGCCCTGCCCGAGATAGGCGAAGCGGACGTCGCCGGCGAAGGTCAGGTACGGGGTCAGGGTCCGGAGGCCGGTCAGGACGGTGTCCTGGTTGTAGAGCTTGTTCAGGTCGGACGCCCAGGGCACCTCGGCCTTCGCGTCGTGCCAGACGTTGTCCGAGAACCAGTACTGGCCCGTCGCGGGCTGCGGCTCGTAGAGGTACGAGTGCAGGAACCGGAACGAGGCGGCCTCGTTCACCGTCCGGGCGAACATCCGGTTCAGCTCCGCCGCGTCGAACGACTCACCGGGCGTGACGGCCTGCTCGACGCCCTGCGTGACGTCGACGAGCGTGACCGGCCGCGGCGCGGTGGCGCGGTACTCCCAGAGCGGCGGGTCGTAGTTCGCGGAACCGTAGACGGAGCGGTTGCGGTTCCCCCACGTCTCGGCCTCGTACGGGTTCGGGGCAGCTCCGGCGTCGACCATCATGAAGCGGTAGCGACCGCCCCAGACGCGGGCCCAGTCGATCCCGTCGAAGTCACCGGTGTCCGGATCGGTGCGGTTGACCTTCCAGACGTGGTACTCGTTCTGCGGCTTCAGCCGGGCAACCGCCTGCGGCGAGTCCCAGGAGTTGATCAGGAAGACGGTGTAGCCGAAGCTCTTGCCGGCTCCCTTGCCGCGCGCCGCGAAATCGAGGCCGAGGAGCGTGGGCGCGTTCGCCGCGATCCAGTCCTCGGTCTTCTCCCCGTCCACGAAGCGGACCGGCGCGTTCGGCGTGACCAGCCTGTTGGAGCCGCGGTAGACGCCGCGGCTGGCGTTATAGCCCTCGAGGTAGTTCCGGTTGCGGGAGTTGGAGAACTCGCCGGTCGTCGAGTTCGCCGCCATCGAGGCGAAGAGCCCGTCGGCGAATGCGTCGGAGGCATAGATCACCTCGGGCTTCCACTTGTACTCGTACGGAACGAGGAACGGCTTCGAGCTGTCGTAGTAGCGGCGCCCGTGGTTGACGAGCGTCTCGAGGCCGAAGAGCGTGCCGGTGTCGCCGTTCGGGCTCTGCCCACGGGGGATCAGCACGCCTGGGCGCTGCGCGTTCGGGATCTGGCCGAGTACGGTCGACTCGTCGAGCTCGCCGGGCTTGAAGCCGACGGCGACGACGCGGAGCGGGACCTGCGCGGTGGCCTGCGCGGCGGCGGGATCGTAGGTATGGAGGACAGAGCCGGTGTCGGCGGGATGCGCGTTCGCGCCGGCGACGAGGTTCGCCGTCCCGGTGAACGTCCCGCCCGGTGCGACGAGCCAGGCGAGCGTCCGGACCGAGTAGGTCCCCGCGGCCGGGTTCGTCAGCGTCACCGACTCGCGACCACCCGAGCTCGCCGAGCTCGCGATCCGCGTTCCGTCGGGTCCGTGGACGTAGAGGTCGTAGTCGTCCGCCTCGCTCGAGGGAGCGATCGCGATCTCGACCGTGTAGGGGCCGCTCGCAGGTGGGACGATGGTCAGCGAGTAGCGGTCGCACGCCGGGTCGCCGGCGAGGCAGAGGCCGGACGGGTTCGACGTCAGAAACGGTCCCCCGACCCAGGTCGTCGACGCTGCTGTGGCCGAAACCGTTCCCGCTGCGGGCGTCGCCGCAGAACCGGTTCCGGGCAACAGCGCCATCCCAATCGCGACCGCGAAGAAGAAAAGACGAAAGCGCATACACCCTCCTGAGCGAACGAAAATAGTCAAAAGACGGCAGCAGGCTAGCAGCGACTTTGCCTCCTCGCAATAACTCGTAAACCCCCCGAATTGATTGGTAAATCAACACGCAATTGACTGACGAATCAATCGGAGCTCGGAGCGCGCCGCACCCCCTTGAGGGATCGCCCGGTCGCTCAGACGACCGGCGAGCCTGCGAACGCACGCCGCAGGCGGATGAAGAGCGACTCGAGGGCGAGCGCCGGGGCGAGGTTGAACTCCTCCAGCTCGCGCCAGAGCGCGCGCGCCGCCTCGGCCGCGACCTCGGCGTCGAGCGCGCGGGCGCGTGTCGCGTCCTCCCGCAGGAGCTCGATCCGGTCGGCGTGGACCACCGCACGCTCCGCCCCGGCCGAGACGACGACGAGATCGCGGTACCAGGCGACGAGCTCCTCGAGCGAAGCGAGCAACTCCTCCCGCTCCGCGCCCCGCTGGACGCGCTTGCTCCGCTGCTCGGCCTCCCGCGCGGTCAAGTCGAGCCCCTCGAGCTCGCCGTCCGCTTTGTCCTTCGCCGCTGCTCCGCGCTTCCGAGCCGCCTCCAGCAGGGTCGCGGCCGCTTCGGACGGCTCGAACTCCGCCTCCGCGTAGGGCGCCCGCGCGACGCGGAGCAGCTCGTCGCGCCGCGTCGTCGCCTCCGGATCGAGCAGCCGGTCCGCCCGATCGAGCCTCCCTGCGGCGACCCGCGCGAGCGCGATCCGCTCCGCTTCGTCGAGGCCCGGCGCCCGCTCGGCCAGATAGGCGCGCAGCGCGGCCTCCGGCAGGCGGCGGAACGGAACGAACTGGCAGCGGGAGCGGATCGTCGCGGGCAGGGGGCCGAGCTCGTCGGCGACGAGGACAATGACGGCGTACGACGGCGGCTCCTCGAGATCCTTGAGCAGCGCATCGGCAGCGTCCTCGTTCAGCAGGTGCGCGCCGAGGATCACGTAGACGCGGTGCTTCGCCTCGAACGGCCGCATGTGCAGGTCGTGCCGGAGCCGGCGGATCTCGTCGATCCGGATCATCTCGCCGAGCGGCTCGAGCAGGTAGAGATCGGGATGCGCGCCGTTCAGGACACGCGACTCGTCACCGAGGAGCTTGGCCGCGAAGCCGAGCGCGGCGCGGCGCTTGCCCACCCCGGGCGGTCCGTGCAGGAGATAGGCGTGAGCCGGTTCCCCGGCGAGCGCGGCGTCGAGCAGCCGTTTCGCCTCGGGTTGGTCAGAGACGCCGTCGAAGCCCATGCCCGATCAGCTCCTCGTGGATCCGCGCGGCGAGCACCTCGGGCGGCAGGCTGCCGTCGAGGACGAGGATCCGCTCCGGCTGGAGCTCGGCGAGCCGCTGGTAGCCGGCCGCGACGCTAGCGTGGAAGCTCTCTGCGGCGCGCTCGATCCGGTCGGGCCTGCCGCCGACGCGCGTTCCCGAGAGCGCGGGATCGAGGGCGAGCACGAACGTCCGGTCCGGCAGGAGGCCGCCGACCGCGCGCAGGTTGAGCTCCAGCACCTCCTCTAGACCGAGCCCGCGCCCGATTCCCTGGTAGACGACCGAGCTGTCGAGATAGCGATCCAGTATCACGTCCGCCTCGCGTGCGAGCGCAGGCGCGACAACCTCGGCGACGAGCTCCGCGCGCGCCGCGGCGTAGAGAAGCGCCTCGGCCCACGGGGACATCTCGCTCCCGTGGAGGACGAGCCTGCGCAGCTCCTCCCCGAGTTCGGTGCCGCCCGGCTCGCGTGCGGTCACGACCTCGCGGCCATCCGCCTCGAGCCATGCCCGTAGGAGCTCGACCTGGGTCGTCTTGCCGGAGCCGTCGAGCCCTTCGAACGTCACGAACATCGGCTGCTTAGGATACGGCGATGCGTGCGGTCGTCACCGGGGGAGCGGGGTTCATCGGCTCGCACGTCGTCGATGCGCTGCTCTCGCGCGGTGACGAGGTCGTCGTCGTCGACGATCTTTCCTCCGGGCGGCGCGAGTGGGTGCCGGCAGAGGCGGAGCTCGTCGAGCAGGACATCCGCGAGCCGTATTCGATCGACGCCGACCTCGTCTTCCATCTCGCCGCCCAGGCGGACGTGGGCACGTCGATGGAGCGGCCGACCTTCGACGCCGAGGTGAACGTCGTCGGCACCGTGAACACTCTCGAGGCCGCGCGCGCCTGCGGCGCCGAGGTCGTGTTCTCGTCGACCGGCGGCGCGATCTACGGCGACGTGGACGCGCCCGCGAACGAGGAGACTCCGCGGCGACCTGTCTCGGCGTACGGGATCGCCAAGCTCTGCGCCGAGGCGTACCTCGACGGCTGGAATCGCATCCACGGCTCGAACCACACCGTTCTGCGCTTCGCCAACGTCTACGGCCCTCGCCAGTCGGCCACGCTCGAGGGCGGAGTGGTCTCGATCTTCATGGAGCGCTTCCAGAGAGGCGAGGAGACGCTCGTCTTCGGCGACGGGGAGCAGACCCGCGACTACGTGTTCGTCGGCGACATCGTCCGGGCGGTGCTCGCGGCCGCCGGGCGCGGAGGCGTCTTCAACGTCGGCACGGGCGCGGAGACGACGGTGAACGAGTTGCACCGGCTCTGCGCGGAGGTCGCCGGCAAAACGGCCGAGCCGCGCCATGTCGACGCGCGTCCCGGCGATGCACGGCGCAGCGTGCTCGACGCCTCGAGCGCCGAACGCGAGCTCGGGTGGCGCCCGGAGACCTCGCTGACCGACGGCCTCCAGCTCACCTGGGAGTCGATCGAGCAGTAGGAGGAGCGGGCAGCGGCGGAGCGAACAAGGTGCGGCCGTGGAGCACTCGCTCACCCAGATGCCCGAGCTGCGCTCGCCCTGGCGGACCGCCACGCTCGTGGCATCCGCGGTCGCAGCCATCGAGCTCGTCATCCTCCTCGTGCTCGGCCTCTCGCTCCTGGCCGAGCCGGTCGCGCAGCGCGTGACGCAGACCGCCGAGGCGAAGGAGCTCGCCGCCACGCCGAAACGGCGCGCTACACCCGCGGCGGACACGTCGGCGATGCCTCGCTCGCGCGTCTCGGTGCTGGTGCTGAACGGGAACGGCCGCACCGGCGCGGCGAGCTCGACGGCCGAGCGGACCCAGGCGCTCGGCTACACGATCGGCGGCGTCGGCAACGCCCCGCGCACCGACTACACACGCAGCGTCGTCATGTATCGCAAGGGTTACGCGCCGGAGGGTCAAAGGCTCGCCAAGGACCTCCGACTGATGATCGTCGGGCCGCTCGACGGGCTGGCGCCTGCCGAGCTCCTCGGCGCGCACGTCGCCGTCGTCGTCGGCGAGTAGCTACCCGGATCCTGCGGTGGCGGGCGCCCTCAGCCGCTTACCGCAAGATCCAGGTAGCTAGGAGCACCGTCCGTCGTTGACGTGGGCCCGCGCCAGGTCGAGCGGGCCACCCGGTGTCCAGCGCCGTGAGGCGGGATCGAGCGTGTAGGCCTCGTTCAGGTGCACGTAGGCGCTGCAGAGGTCGTCGAGCGAGAACTCGTAGTTGCCGAGCGCGTACCACGTGTCCGGGTTCTCCGGCTGCGTCCGGATCGCCCGGGCGTAGGCCTGCCGGGCGGCTTCGGCGCGACCGCGGCGCGTCTCCACGCCCGCGAGCTTGAGCGGCGGCTCGATCGCGAGCGGGTCGAGCGTGCGGGCCCGCCGCGCCGCTGCCACTGCCGCTGCGGGATCGCCCGCGTCGAGCTCGCGGTTCCCCTGGCGCACGCTCAAGTCGGCAAGCCAGGGTGGGGCGAGCGAGCCGAGG
>JBPCJB010000046.1:0-6225 GCA_051005735.1 Gaiellaceae bacterium
AGGCGAGCCTCGTCGAGCGGACGATTGCGCTGACCGACGGGGCCGAGTACAAGCGCCGGCAGGCGCCCCCCGGAGTGAAACTGCGACCGAAGGCGTTCGGGCGCGACCGCCGCACGCCGATCACGAACCGTTGGAGCGGTTGACACACCACTAGCGTAAGTTCATACTTACGGTAAGTGAGCACGAACGGTATAGCGCTCGATGCACTCGGCGACTGGACTCGCCGCCAGATCCTCGAGGCGCTGAAGCAGGGACCGCGTTCCGTGGGCGAGCTGGCCGCAGGCTTACCGGTCAGCCGGCCCGCTGTCTCGCAACACCTGCGAGTGCTGAAGGACGCGGGCCTCGTGCTCGATCGGAAGGACGGCACGAGGCGCGTCTACCGCGTCGATCCGAGCGGGCTCGCGGACATCCGCGCGTACTTCGACAGCTTCTGGGACGAGGCGCTCGACCGCTTCGCAGCAGAGGCACGAAAGGAGACAGGATGAGCAACCGACCGAATCGCCGCATGGTGGCCGGTGGGAACGTATTCGTACGGCGGCAAGGCCGGTGACCGACGTCGTCCTCGAGCCGCGAGTCGGCGGGCGGCTCTACGAGGTCACCGAGGCCGGCGAGCAGGACTGGGGCCGCGTGCTCGAGTGGGCGCCGCCGGATCGACTGGTGCTCGATCGGCGAGGCGAGCGGCACCGAGGTCGAGGTGCGTTTCTCGCCGGAGGGACCGGGCGTGCGGGTCGAGCTCGAGCACCGCGGCTTCGACGAGGCCGGGCCGCGAGGCCGTTACGAGGGCGGCTGGGACATCGTGCTCGCGCCCTTTGTCGAGCAGGCGACGAGCTAGACGCCGACGTCGATCGGCTCCTCGGGCGGCCCGTCGCGCAGCAGCGCGGCGAGGAGCTCGGGGAGCCGCCGCGGCGCGAACCGCTCCTCCGATGCCGCGAGCTCGGTTGCGGTCCACCAGCGTCGCTCTACGACGTCTAGGTCCGGCGTTCCGGAGGCCTCGAAGCTCTCGACGCGAACGACGTGAAAGTGCTCGCGCTGGCCGCCGTGGCCGCTCGGCATGGGAAAGAAATGCTCCCGCCACCAGACCTCCGGCCCGAAGTCGAACTCGTGCAGCCCGACCTCCTCCACGAGCTCTCGCCGCAACGCGTGCTCATGGGACTCGCCCGGCTCGAGCCCTCCTCCCGGAGTCGCCCAGATCCTGAAGCTCGGGTCCTCGACGGACGACCGGCGATCGAGCAGGATCCGCTCGCGCTCGTCGAGAAGCAGCGCCCGGACGGCATGGCGTAGCCGCACGAGGGATCGACGGAACTCTCTGAACCAGCGCAGCCGCTCCGCCCACGG
Organism: Gaiellaceae bacterium; assembly: GCA_051005735.1. Classification (GTDB taxonomy): domain Bacteria; phylum Actinomycetota; class Thermoleophilia; order Gaiellales; family Gaiellaceae; genus Gaiellasilicea. The sequence goes on from JBPCJB010000046.1 coordinate 1,336, forward strand.
CACCGCCGCGTTCGCCGGCGAGGTCGACGGAAGGACGAAGAGGGCCGTCTCGCCCAGCCGACGCTCCTGCGGGCCGAGCTCGGGCCGCTCGCCGAAGACGCCCCGGTATGCCTCCTTGCCGACGAAGCCGATCGAGCGTGGCCGCAACTCGACGGCGAGCCGCTCGAGCCGCGCCGCGGAGCCGGCGAAGTCCGACCGCCGGAGGTCCCCCGAGCCGCGCGTCGTCCGGAAGGCGGCGTTCGTAATCCCGAAGCCGTAGGCGAGGAGCTCGAGTTGCTCGGACGGATCGAGGAGCCGAGGCGTGAAGCCGGCTTCGTGCAGAAGCCGCCAGAAGTCATTGCGTCGATTGGCGAAATGGACGCCGGCGGCCGCCGAGACGCGGCCGGGATTGATCCCGCAGAAGACCGCGGTCAGCCCGGGCGCGAGGACGTCCCGGACGTCCGACTCAGGCTGCTTCGGGTTCTCGCGTGTCGAGTCGATCTTCGAACAATGACCTGAGCAGCTCGCCGGAGACGAACATCTCGGATCGGATCGGCTGGGGCTCGACCTTCGTCACCTCGACGGTGTCGCCGCCCCGCCACCCGTAGCAGCGGGCATAGCACTCGGCCTCGCTCAGCGTTCGTAGGCGCTGCACGAGCCTCACCGTACGAATCCGGCCGGACGACATCGAGAGGATAGGCTCATCGCATGAGCACGGTCGCCTTCGATGTCGAGGCCGTCAGGAAGCGAACCTCGGCGCTCGACCGGCAGCTCGTCTTCTTCGACGGGCCGGGTGGGACGCAGTGCCCCGACGCGGTGATCGACGCGATCGCGCGCTACTTGCGCGAGGACAACGCGAACATCGGCGGCCCCTACGAGACGAGCGTCAGCACTGTCGAGCTGGTCGAGCGCGCGCGCGCCACCGCCGGCCGCTTCCTCGGCTGCCATCCCGACGAGGTCGCGTTCGGGCCGACGATGACCTCGCTCAACTTCCTGCTCACCCGCTGCCTCGGGCGAATACTCGCTCGCGGAGACGAGGTGCTCGTGACGAAGCTCGATCACGACGCGAACGTCTCTCCCTGGCTCGAGCTCGAGCACGATCTCGGGATCGTCGTCCGCTTCGTCGAGGTCCGCGACGACCTGACGCTCGACCTGGACGACCTCGAGCGGCAGCTCTCCGACCGGACGCGCGTCGTCGCATTCCCGGTCGCGTCGAACGCGGTCGGAACCGCTCCGGACGTCGGCCGGATCGTCGAGCTCGCGCACGGCGCCGGAGCGCTCGCCTGGGCGGATGCCGTCCACTACGGCCCACACGGGCCGATCGACGTCGGCGCCTGGGAAGGCGAAGTCCTCCTCTGCTCGCCCTCCAAGTTCTTCGGGCCGCACCTGGGGCTCGCGTTCGGGAAGCGGGAGCTGCTCGAGTCGTGGCGGCCGTACAAGGTTCGCCCCGCCGCGAACGAGCCCGTCGGGCATCGCTTCGAGCACGGGACGCAGCAGCACGAGCTACTCGCGGGCTTCGTCGCGGCGGTCGAGTACATCGAGGCACTCGGCTGGGAGGCGATCGTCGCGCACGAGCGCGAGCTCGGCCAGCGCTTCCTCGACGGCCTGCCCGAGCGAGTCGAGCTGTACGGGCTCCGGTCGATGGAAGGACGCGTGCCCACCTTCTGCTTCAACGTCTCCGGACGGAGCGCCGAGGAAGTGGCGATCGAGCTCGCGGTGCGGCAGATCGCCGTCTGGCACGGCGACTACTACGCAGTCGAGGTGATGCGCAAGCTCGGACTCGAAGGCGCCGGCGCCGTCCGCGCGGGCTTCGTCCACTACAACACGGCCGGCGAGGTCGACCGGCTTCTGGCCGCGCTCGGAGAGCTCTGAAACTCCTCGTCTTCGGCGGGACGAAGTTCCTCGGCCGCGCGGTCGTCGAGGCGGCGCTCGCGCGCGGGCACGAGGTGACGCTCTTCAACCGGGGCGAGACGAATCCCGGTCTCTTCTCCGAGGCGGAGAAGCTGCGCGGCGACCGCGACGGCGATCTCGCCGCGCTCGAGGGGCGGGAATGGGACGCGGTGGTCGATCCCTCCGGCTACGTGCCCCGCGTGGTCGGCGCCTCGGCGAGCCTGCTTGCGGACGCGGTCGAGCACTACGTCTTCGTCTCGAGCGTCTCGGTCTACGATCCGCCGCTCGCGGCCGGTTTCGACGAGACCGCCAGCGTGATCGAGTTGGAGGATCCAGCGACGGAGACGATCGCGGAGGCGTACGGCGGCCTGAAGGCGCTCTGCGAGCGGACGGTTGAGGGGATCTTCCCGGGCCGCGCTGCGCACGTCCGCGCCGGTCTGATCGTCGGCCCGCACGATCCGACCGATCGGTTTACCTATTGGCCGGTCCGCGCTGCGCGCGGCGGAGAGATCCTCGCCCCCGGCAACCCGGACCGGCAGTGGCAGTTCGTCGATGCGCGCGACCTCGGCGCGTGGCTCGTGCTCCTGGCCGAAAAGCGGACGGCCGGCGTCTTCAACGCGACCGGCCCCTTGCCGGCGACGACCGCACGGGAGGTGCTCGAAACCTGCCTGCGCACGGCGACCGCCGACGGCCGGCTCACCTGGGTCGACGATGCATTCCTCGTCGAGCACGAGGTCGGCGCCTGGATGGAGCTCCCGCTCTGGATCCCCGAGGGCGACGACTTCGCGAGCATGCAGGAGGCGAACGCTTCGCGGGCGCTCGCGGCTGGACTCGTCTTCCGGCCCGTCGAGGAGACGGTGAGCGACACGCTCGCCTGGGCTGACGGTCGCAACGGGGCGGTGGTCGACGGGGTGGGCCTCACGCCGGAGCGAGAACGCGACCTCTTGGCCGCCTGGCACGGGCGAGTGGCCGCGTGAGGATCAAGGCGGCCGTCCTCGAGGAGTTCGGAGCGCCGCTCTCGATCCAGGAGCTCGAGCTGGCCGAGCCGAAGGCAGGGGAGGTGCTCGTCCGGCTCGTCGCCTGCGGCGTCTGCCACACCGACCTCTACACCGCCTCGGGCGCCGACCCCTCGGGCTACGCGCCGACCGTGCTCGGGCACGAGGGCGCGGGCGTAGTCGAGCGGGTCGGCGAAGGCGTGTCCTCGCTCGAAGAGGGCGACCACGTCGTCACGCTCTTCGCGCCCCAGTGTCGCGAGTGCGTCCATTGTGCGAGCCCGCGGATCAGCCTCTGCTTGGCGATCCGCGAGCAGCAGAACCTGGGCTACCTGCCGGACGGCACAGCACGGCTGTCGCGCGACGGCGAGCCGGTCCGCCACTTCATGGGCACGTCGACCTTCGCCGAGTACACGGTGATGCCCGAGATCGCGCTGGCCAAGGTGAATCCGGAAGCGCCACTCGAGGGAGCGGCGCTCTTCGCCTGCGGGCTCTCCACCGGCCTCGGCGCCGCGCTGAACACGGCGCAGGTGGCGCCGGGCTCGACGTGCGTCGTCTTCGGCGCGGGGCTCGTCGGCCTCGGCGCCGTGATCGGCTGCCGCCTCCAAGGCGCGGAGCGGATCGTCTGCGTTGACCTCTCGGAGGACCGGCTCGCGCTCGCGACCGCGCACGGCGCGAGCGAGACGCTCGTCGGCGGGCCTGACACGGTCGAGCGGATCCTCGAGCTGACCGGCGGCTTCGGCGCCGACTACACGTTCGAGGCGACCGGCAACGTAGGCGTGATGCGGCAAGCTGTCGAGTCGGCTCGGATGGGCTGGGGCCTCTGCACGGTTGCGGGCGTCGCGGGTAAAGGCGAGACGCTCGAGATAGTGCCGCGCTTCCTGATCACCGGCCGCCGCGTGGCCGGCTCGTCGTTCGGCGGCGTCAAGGGTCGCGATCAGGTGCCGCAGCTCGTCGATCGCTGGCTCGCGGGCGAGATCGACGTCGAGTCGTTCGTCTCGCACCGGCTGACGCTCGAGGAGGTCAACCGCGGCTTCGAGCTGATGGAGGCCCGGGACGGGATCCGGAGCGTGATCTTGTTCCAATGATCCTCGAGCGCGCAGAGCATCCCCAGTGGACGTCGAACGCCTATCTCCTCGCGGACGAGGACGGAGGCCACGGAGTGCTCGTCGACTCGAACGGCGTCGAGGCGCCGCTGCTCGAGCAGATCGCGGCGCGCAACCTGACGCTCACGCACGTGCTCGTGACCCACCACCATCCGGATCACGTGGTCGACGTCGGTGGGCTCGCGAAGCGCTTCGGCGTGCCGGTCGTCGGCAGCGCTCTGACGGCCGACGCGGGAGTCCGGCTCGAGGAGACCTTCGCCGACGGGGACGTCCTTCGCTCGGGCGCGCTCGAGATCCAGGTGCTGGCGACGCCCGGTCACTGCCTCGACCACCACGCGCTGCTCGTGAACGGCGCCGATTGCCTTACCGCCGACTGCCTCTTCAAGGGCACGGTGGGCGGGACCGTCGGCGGCGGGCCGAACGGCTACGCGGATCAGGTTCACTCGATCATGAAGCGCTTGATGGCGCTGCCGCCCGAGACGCGGATCCATCCGGGCCATACGCTCCCCTCCACGATCGGCGCCGAGTGGGAGCAGAACCCGTTCATCCGGATCTGGCGCGGGCTCGACCCCGAAGGCGCAGAGCCGTGCCGCGTCCGGGGCGAGGAGGCGACGCTGATCCTCTTCGGCCCCGACTACGACGGGACGCACAAGGCCTGGGTGCGCTATCCCGACGGCCGCGACGCGATCGTCGGCGGCTCGCAGATCGAGCGGTCCGAACCCCCTGCGATCGGCTAGCGTACTGACAGATGGCCGCGCGCTCGTTCCAGTTCACGTCCGAGTCGGTGACCGAGGGGCACCCGGACAAGATCGCCGACCAGATCTCCGACGCCGTCCTCGACGCCGTCCTCACCGACGACGCGGGCAGCCGTGTCGCCTGCGAGACCTTGATCACGACCGGGCTCGTCGTCGTCGCGGGGGAGA
>JBPCJB010000047.1:0-9064 GCA_051005735.1 Gaiellaceae bacterium
AGGTCTTCTGGATGTCGATCAGGTTGGGGAGGTCGAGAACGTGCTTCAGACGTGAAAAGCTCTTACGCGCGCGAGGCGCGACAGCGGTGCTGCTCAAGGTGGGTAACAGCCTCCCTTACGGCGTGCGGAAGTGGACGGAGCAGAACGAAACGGCGAGACGTCGGCGCAACCCCAAAGAGTAGCGGACGCACCCCTCCCACCGCAAGCATGAGCGGCGGCCGGGGCCGATGAGGGGAGTATAGCGCGCTCGCCGCCACTTTGGCCACTCGAAAAAGCCGAAAGGGCCGCTGATGCGACCCTTTCGGACGGTTTCGAGATGCGTCCTACTTGAGCTCGACGCTCGCACCCGCCTCCTCGAGCTGGGCCTTGACGGAGTCGGCCTCCTCCTGGTTCACACCCTCCTTGACGGCGCTCGGGGCGCTGTCGACGAGGTCCTTCGCCTCCTTGAGGCCGAGCCCGGTGATGGCGCGAACCACCTTGATCACCTGGATCTTCTTGTCGCCGGGGCCAGTCAGCATCACGTCGAAGGAGGTCTTCTCCTCCGCAGCCTCGGCGGGTGCCGCGGCTGCGCCCGGAGCGGCGGCCGCCATCGGAGCCGCTGCGGTGACCCCCCACTCCTCCTCGATCTTGTTCTTCAGCTCGACGAGCTCGAGCACGGTCATCTTGCCGAGCGTCTCGAGCACCTTTGCGGTATCCGTAGCCATTACGCCTCCTCGTCCGCAGCCTCGGGCTGCGGACTCGCTTCGATGTCATCGGTGGGTGATTCGTCTGTCGTGGGTTCAGCCTCGGCGGGGGCCGCGGCGGTCGACGCGTCCTCGCCGCCCAGCTGCTCGATCCTCGCGTCGATCAGGCCCACGAGATCCTGCAGCGGTGCCGAGAGGAGCGCGACGACCGTCGTCAGCGGCGAGATGATCGTGCCGAGGAGCTGCGCACGCAGCACGTCGGCCGGGGGTAGCTTCGCGAGGCTCTCGATCTGCTCTGCCGTGATCGACGCGCCTTCGAGCACGCCGCCGCGGATCGAGAGCACCTTCGTCTCACGTACCGAATCGCCGAGCGCCTTGGCAACGGCAACCGGATCCCCGCCGCTCTCGACGAACGCGATCGCAGACGGTCCCTCGAGCAGCGCGAGCAATGCATCCGCTCCCGCCGCCTCGGCCGCACGGCGCGTGAGCGTGTTCTTGACGACCGAGAAACGGGCGCCGTGCTCGATCAGCTTGCTCCGCAGGCCGTCGAGCTCGGAGTTCGTGAGCCCCCGGTAGTCGGCGACGATCAGCGTCTCCGAGGTTCGTAGGCGCTCCGTCAGCTCGGCGACTGTCTGCTCCTTCTGGTTCTTGTCCATCTCTCACCTCCTCATTGAAACGATCGAGCCCGCACGCAGGCGGGCTCGGAAGAGGGAAGAATCGTCTTCATCCGGGCCGCCTCGGCCGGACCTCTGCCTCCTCGCGGAAGCTGCCGGCTGTCTGTGGCGACGGGCTGTTGACGGGAAACCTAGGCCGGCACGGCCTCCTGCTCGAGCTCCTCGACGAGACCGCGAACACGCGTCGGATCCACCTTCACGCCTGGGCCCATCGTGGAGGTGATCGTGACGCCGTGGATGTAGCGTCCCTTCGACGCCGACGGCTTTGCCCGGACGATCTCCTCCAGGAGCGCCGCGTAGTTCTCGAGCAGGTTGCGCTCGCCGAAGCTCTTCTTCCCGATCGAGACGTGGACGCAGGCACCGCGGTCGGTCCGGTACTCGAGCTTGCCGCCCTTCGCATCGGTGACCGCCTTGCCGACGTCGAACGTGACCGTGCCGGTCTTCGGATTCGGCATCAGGCCCCGTGGGCCGAGCACGCGCCCGAGCTTGCCGACGTTGCCCATCTGGTCGGGCGTGGCGATCGCGACGTCGAAGTCGGTGAAGCCCTCCTCGACCCGCTTGGCGAGATCCGCGGCGCCGACGACGTCCGCGCCCGCCTCCTCTGCCTCGCGCGCCTTGTCACCCTCGGCGAAGACGGCGACGCGCACGGACTTCCCGGTCCCGTGCGGAAGCATGATCGTGCCGCGCAGCTGCTGATCGGCGTGACGAACGTTCAGACCGAGGCGGAAATGCGCCTCGACTGTCTCGTCGAAATTCGCATCCGGCAGCTCCTTGAGCAGCTTGATCGCCTCCACGGGCGAATAGAGCTGCTCGCGGTCGACCTTTGCGCGTGCCTCGTTGTAGCGCTTGCCGTGCTGCATTACCTGTCCACCTCCACGCCCATGCTTCTCGCGGTGCCCGCGATCACGAGCATCGCCTGATCCAGATCGCGGGCGTTCAGATCCTCCAGCTTGATCTCGGCGATCGAGCGGAGCTGGCTCTTCGAGAGCTTGCCGACCTTGACGCGGTTCGGCTCGGCGGAGCCGCTCTCGATCCCGAGCGCCTCCTTGATCAGGACGGCCGCGGGCGGCGTCTTCGTGATGAACGAGAACGACCGATCCTCGAAGACCGTGATCTCGACCGGTGTGATCCGGCCGTTCTCCTGCGCGGTCTGGGCGTTGAACGCCTTGCAGAACTCCATGATGTTGACCCCGTGCTGGCCGAGCGCAGGTCCCACCGGCGGCGCCGGATTGGCTTGCCCGCCGGGAATCTGGAGCTTGATCAGGGTCAGGACCTTTTTCGCCATCTCGCTTCCCTACTCAGTCGATCTTCTTGACCTGGTCGAAGCTGAGCTCGACCGGCACCTGGCGCTCGAAGATGTCCACGAGCACCTTCAGCTTCTGCTGATCACCGTTCACGTCGACGATCTCGCCGTCGAAGTCGGAGAGCGGCCCCGAGGTTACCTTCACGGACTCGCCAAGAGTGAACTGGACCTGCGAGCGAGCGGCTGCGGCGCCCGCGGCCGCGCCGGTGTGGAGGATCTTGTCGACCTCCGTCTGCGCGAGCGGGACGGGCTTGGCGCCCGCGCCGACGAAGCCGGTCACGCCGGGCGTGTTCTTGACGACGGACCAGGCCTCGTCGTTCAAGTTCATGTTCACGAGCACGTAGCCGGGAAGCACGCGCTTGTCGGTCGTCACCTTCTGGCCGTCCTTCGTCTCCACGACCTGCTCGGTCGGGACGACGAAGCGCCGGAACTGCGGCGCCTGGTTCATCGAGACGATCCGGTGCTCGAGATTGGCCTTGACCTTGTTCTCGTGGCCGGAATAGGTGTTGATCACATACCAGTGGAACATCGCTAGCGCACTCTTTCTATTGACCGAGGAGAACGTTGCGGACGAAGGGCCTCAAGGCCTGATCGGCGCCGTAGAGGAAGATGCCGACGATCACGCAGGCGATGATCACGACGATCGTGCCCTGGATCACCTGGCCGCGGTTCGGCCACTCGACCTTCTTGAGCTCGGCCCAGCACTCCTTGACGAAGGTGCCGCGCTGGCGCCGGTCCCGGCGGCTGCCCGTCTGGGTCGAGGCGGGCTGCATCCCGGGGCGCACCTGCGCCTGCCGCTGCCGGGCGCGTGGGGCACCGGGCTTCGAGGCCGACGCCTTCGAGGGCGCAGCCTTCGCGTTCGCCGACTTCGGGCTCTCGCCGCTCGTCTTGCCCGCGGCCTCGCGCCGGGCGCGACGCTGGCCTCGGGTCTCGCGGGCCACTAGCGCGTCTCCCGATGCAGGGTGTGACCGCTGCACCAGCGGCAGTACTTCTTGAACTCGACGCGGTCGGGAGTGTTCCGCTTCGACTTGTTCGTCTGGTAGTTCCGGCGCTTGCACTCGGTGCAGGCGAGCGTGATCGCGACTCGTACTCCGGCTGCCATGTCTCTTAGTCGTGTTCTTTCGGTTTCGGGGAAGAAGCTTCTTTGAGGAATAGCGGCGGCAGGACTCGAACCTGCGACACGCGGATTATGATTCCGCTGCTCTAACCAGCTGAGCTACGCCGCCGCGCGGAGCGTGAGTGTAGCAACTCCGCCGCGGAGGGTTCGAGGCGTCACACGCCCAACGCTGATCGCTAGCGGCTCTCGCTTCGCGCCCTCGGCGGCCGCTAACGACAGCGCCGCCCAGCCTCATCCGGCCCTCTGTCCTAGGATGCGCTCCGTGATCCGGCACAACCCAAGCGGCGGCTGGCTCGAGGTGATCTGCGGGCCGATGTTCAGCGGCAAGAGCGAGGAGATGCTGCGCAGGCTGCGGCGCGCCGAGATCGCCGGCCAGCGCGTCATCCTCTTCAAGCCGCGGATCGACGACCGCTACGACGCGAGCGATGTCGTCAGCCATGCCGGAGCGCGGATGCGGGGAGTGCCGGTCGCGAGCGTGCCCGAGCTCGTCGCGCGCTCACATGGAGCCCACGTGGTCGGGATCGACGAGGTGCAGTTCTTCGCCGCCGAGGTCGTGGGCGCCGCGCTCGAGCTCGCGGACGCCGGCGTGCGCGTGCTGGCAGCCGGGCTCGATCAGGACTTCCGACGGCGCCCGTTCGGCCCGATGCCGGATCTCCTCGCGCACGCCGAGTTCGTGGACAAGCTCCAGGCTGTGTGTCACCGGTGCGGCGGCCCGGCGACGACGACGCAGCGTCTCGTCGACGGAGAGCCGGCGCCCTACTCCGGCGCGACGATCGTCGTCGGCGCCAACGAGCAGTACGAGGCGCGCTGCCGCGACTGCCACGAGGCCGGCGCCGACCTCGCGGCGGTTGCCGCCTAGCGAACGGAGCTGGAGGGTCGAACCCTGGCCGCGAACCGTGGCCTCACCTCGCCTTCCTCGCCGGCACGGGTTGCGATCGTGGCGGGATCGCCGTCCGAGACGAAGCGAGCGCTCGGGTTGCGCTCGAGCTGCCGCATCCAGTAGCTGAAGCCGTAGTCGGCCTCGCCGCTCCAGCCCGCGTGCGAGGTTCGGATCCGAGGGATCGCCGTCTGGTCGAAGGCCCTGGAGAACGGCGAAGGCACCGGGTTTGCGCCGACGAGCAGGACGGCGTACGGCCCGTAGCTGCGGCCGTTCCAGCTTCCCTCGACGGCAAGGGCCGCGTTCTTCGGCATCGAGCCCAGCGGGAGCGCCAGGGAGCGGATCCGGTAGCCGGGGAGCAGGTTCTCGATCACGTCGGCGCCGCGTGCGAGCTGGTTCCGGACGCCGGCCGCCGAGAGCGTCCGGAGCGGGATGTGATCGTGCGTGTGATTGCCGACCTCGAAGCCGTTCTCCGTCAGCCAGCGCAACGCTTTCCTCGCCTTCGCGTCGCTGCCGAAGGGGGTGCGATTGACGTAGAACGTGCCGGCGGGGACGAAGCCGGGGTGCGTACGCGCGAACTCGAGCATGATCCCGACCGCCGTACTCGGCTTGACGTTCCCGTCGGAGGCGAGGTCGAGCTGGTAGGTGGTCGCATCGTCGAACGTCAGCACGACCGGCGTCGTTCCCCTGGGGACGTCGAGGTCGCCCGAGACGAGGTCGCCGACGCGGACGGGCGTGTAACCGTGCCGCCAGAGGTACTCGAGCTCCGCTCTGAACTCCTGGGGCGTCTGGTCGTAGTCGCCGACGCGGTCGGGTCGGATCATGTGGTGCATGACGACCGGGATCTGGCCGAGCTCGTTCGGCAGCAAGCCCGGCAGCGGTCGGTTCCCCGCCTCGACCGGCTGCCTCGACCCCGCCCGCCCCTGCGCGGCCGGTTCCGGGTCGGGAAGTCGCACGGGCATCGGCGCGCCACGAGGCGGCTCCGAACTGAGGTCGAGTGCCGGCAATTGCGCGGTCGGCTCGAGCGCGTCGGCCGTATAGGTCACGGCGGCGTCCCAGAGGATGAACTCGTCCACTCCCGCGTCGCGCGAGGCCCTGATCTGCGCTCGCACCTCTTCGGGGCCGTAGGTGCGGCCGTACGAGAAGTCCTGGAGCCAGTTGACGATGCGGGCGCCGGAGCCGCGTACCTGCTTCACGAAGTCCTTCGATGACGCGAGCGTGATCTCGTACGGCTGGCCGTTCGGGTCGGGGACGTCGTACTCGCCAGGCCCCCAGTGCGACGGATAGAGCATCGGCGCGATGTAGTCGAGGTGTCGTGCCATCGCGGGGATGTCCTGTGCGACCTCCTCCGGACGCGTCGCGGCGACGCCGAACACCGATGCGCCCACGAGCACGTCGGTTCCCGACAGAGCCGTGCGCGTCTCGGAGAGGAACTCGACGATCGCCCGCTCGGGCGTCCCCTCGAGCCCCGGGAAGACCATCGACGAGAGCGGCCCGTCCGGCCGGCGGACGTAGTCGTAGAGGATCTCGTCGACACCGAGCCTCGCAGCCGCGACGGCCAGGTCGGTGTTGTACCTGCGCACCGCCGGGTTGGCGAAGTTCGTGAAACCGCCGTAGCCCGAGTAGGGGCCGCCGTCGCCGCTCTGGACGACCTCGTTGCGACGGCCGGCCTTCCAGGCAGCCTGCGCATGGATGGGATCGCGGAAGGCGACGAGCCGGCCGATCACGCGAACGCCGAGCCCGTGGAGCTCATCTGTTGCTTTCTTCAGGTCGTAGATCTCGAGCTGCGCCCCCAGCCGCCGCGCGAGCGGGACCCCCGACGGCCAGCCGACCTCGCCCGACTCGTCCTTGAGATCGAGCTCGACCGCGTTGATCTTCCTCGCCCGGACGAGCGCCATTACGCCCTCTCGGAGCGATTCGTCCGCCCAGCCGTAGGCGGTCACGTGCACCGCGCGGATCGGGTTCTTCGGGCGACGCGGCACGACGGTCACGGGGACCCTCCAGCGGCTCGAGTTCCCTGCGGCGTCCCTCGCCGTCAGCAGGAGCCGTCGCGGGGCTGGGTCGGAACGCAGCTCGAACGTGCCGTCACGTGCCACCGGGATCCTTTCCGTCCCGGCGACCAGCGTCGCGCCCGGCTCGAGCCTGCCGGCGACGCGCAGCGGCTCGCCCCGGTTGACGACGGCAGGTCCCTCGAGCGCGAGGTTCGGCGAGGTTGTATCCACGATGAAGCGGAACGAGCGCTCGGCGGAGCCGAAGAGGGATCCCTGCTCTCGAATCACGAGCTCGTGAGGGCCATCGGCGAGCCTGGTTGGGCGGAACACGGTTTCACCATCCCGCCTCGAGGGTCGCACCGGCCTGCCGTCGAGCGACCATGTGGCTCTCCGACTCGGCGACGAGAAGGAAAGGCCGGCAAGCGCGGCGATTCCGAGCGTGGCGCCGTGAGGCGGCCCTGTCGCCGTCAGGTCCGGTGCGGCGGCCCGGGCGGCGAAGGTGAGCACGGCGGCGAGTAGAACGAGGATCCCGAGCGCGGCCAGCCCACGAGACCACGACATCGAGACGCGAGGTAGCGACCGCGCCCGGCGCGGCTGCGCCGCCTCCGCCGGAGGATTCTCCTGGTCGGTCACGACGCTGAGCTCGACGGGACGGCGCTCGAGGTCACCGCGCTCGAGCTGCTCGTGTTCCGCGCAGAGAGTCCTGATCGCGCGGCCCGCTGCCCGCAGCTCGGCGACATCCGCGCGGACGAGCTCCTTCGCCCAGTCTGCGAGCTCTCGCCGCTCGACGGGCGACACTGTCGGCGGTGCGGCGCCCTGCCGGAGCTCCCGGCTGGACTCGCAGAGCGCACGGATCCCGCGGCCGGCCGCTCTCAGGTCACGGTCGTCCGACCGCCCGAGCGCCTCGGCCCAGCGCAAGAGCTCTTCCCGTTTGCTCGGCTCCATGCGTGGCCGAGAGTAGCCGCACCGCCGAATCTGTCGGTCAGCGGGAGTTGCGGACCTCCCGCACGAGCAGCAACGAAGCGCTCGCGACGCCGCTCAGGATGAACGTCTCGATCAGGATCACCGACTGGAAGGCCATGAATCCAGAATCGTCATCGGCGATCGCTTGATCGTCACCCCAATGGGGGTTCATCGCGCTGCTTGACCGGCTCAAGCAAAGCCCGACCGCAGCCGACACTCTCTCTAAGAGATGGCGGAGGCGATCAGCGACCACGACCGGGCGGCCGGCCGGCCGGACCCTCGCGAAGCACGCGCCTCGGGAAGCGGTCGCGACCCCGAGCCGCAGCCCGCACGCCGTCCCCTCGGCAGCTTCCTCACCGAGCGTGGATTCATCTCCGAGGCACAGCTCGCCGAGGGCCTCGAAGAGGGGGCCTTGACGGGGGCGCGGCTCGGCGAGGTGGTCGTCCGCCGGGGCTGGGCGAGTGAGGATGACGTCGCCAAGCTGCTCGCCGAGCAGTGGCAGCTCGGCTATGTGGAACGCGCCTCGATCTACTTCGACGCCGAAGCGCTCACTCGCCTCTCGCGGGCGCAGGCTCGGCAGCTCGAAGCCATACCAACCCGGATGAAGGACGGCCACGTGGTCGTCGCCGTCGCCGAGCCGACCCAGCAGCGCCTGGCAGCGCTCAGAGCCGTGATCGGCGACGACACGGTCGTGGTCGTCGTGCCGAAGACCGCACTCGACGCCGGTCTGCGTAGCGAGCTGCTCTCCGGCACCGAAGACGAGGTCCTCGAGACGGCGGAGCAGGGAGCCGACGAGCTCGAGGCCGGTCCCCCACCCGCGTTCGTCGCTCCGACCCCGCCCTCTGCTGCCGAGCCCCCGCGGCTCGCGGCGCCCACACCCGCGAACCTCGTCGAGCAACCGGAGCTGAAGGATGTCCTCGCCGCGCTCGAAGCTGCCGCGCGCGATGCAACGACGCTGCAGCTCACGGTGAGCGAGCTCGCGCGGAGGCTCGACGGGATCGTGGACGGGCTCGCCGCGGCGGCCGCCGGGCTCGACTCGGGCGAGGCGAACGGCGGCGAGAACCAGGAGAACCGGGAGAACCGGGAGAAGATCCGCCGGCTCGAGGAGGAGCTCGCACAGCGCACGGAGATGACGGACGGTCTCAAAGCCCAGCTCCTCGGCCTCACTCGCGCGCTCGAGGACTACCGCTAGCCTCCGGATTCCCGGCCGCTTGCGGTGAAGCGTGCCGCTGAACCACCTTCCGGGCGATGAGTCAAGCGCTCTGGTCGCGCAGGATCAGACGGTGATCGCTCCTCGCCGTCTCTACGGAAGAGCTCGGGCCTAGCCGGCCGCGCACCGCCGTGACGAATCTGCGGACAGACCGCTTCGGCAAAGCCGAACGCGTCTCCTTGTGCTGCTTCAGGGGGGTCGCTCGATGACGAGGCCGGGCCGGAGCCTCAAGCTCGCCGTCTCCGT
>JBPCJB010000048.1:0-8132 GCA_051005735.1 Gaiellaceae bacterium
GCTCCTCGTCGTTGGCCGGGATTAGCTCCACGTTCCCACCACCCTAGCCTGCGAAGATTTGCAGGGGCAGGCGCGAGAGCGGATCGCCTCCCGCTTCCGTGACGAGCCACGTGTCCTGCATGTAGAGACATGCGCGCCCGTCGGCCGCGATCGCGTGCGGGTGCATCGAGAACACCATCCCCGCCGCGAGCTCGGTCTCGACGCCCTCGCCGAGCTTCGGGTGCTCGATCATCGTCATCCCGATCGAGTGGCCGGTGACGTGCCCGAGGTGGTAGCCCCGCGCCGTGAAGCCCTTCGAGACCGCGCGGTGGACGTCGCTCGCGGTCGCGCCGGGCCGCAGCGCCGTCCGGGCAGCCCCGTGGTACTCCTCGTAGGCCTCGAGCATCCGCAGCGTCTCGGTGTCGGCCTTGCCGATCGCCCGGGAGACCTCGACCCAGTGCATCCCGGGCCCGGCGATCTCGAGCGACGGCACGACGAAGTCGCCGAGCACGGTCTCGGTCTTCGCTATCGCGAACTCCGGGCCAACGAGAACCATGTTCATCGTCAGCCGCCCGCAGCCGCGCTCGACGAAGAGCTCCTCCGCCGGCGCCATCACCTCCGCCGCAGTCTTCCCCGGCTCGTAGGCGGCGAGGAACGCGTCGAAGCCGTCCTCGTTGATCCGCACGCTCGCGCGCACCGACTCGAGCTCCGCCTCGCTCTTCACGGCCCGCGCGAGGTCGAACTCGACGTCGAACGGGATGAGGTCTGCGCTTGCGTCGAGAGCGCGGAAGTCCCGCACGGTCATGATGTAGTCGAGCCCGTAGACGCCGATCCGACCCCAGCCGTGGTCGCGCGCGGTCGCCGCGAGGTGCTCGCCGGGCCGGTCGTGGAAGACCTGCTCGAGCTGCGCCGTCCCGTGCTCGCCCACGTAGCGCGCCTCGCTCGGGAAGACGATCTGCGGCTCGCCGTCGGCCGGCAGCAGCACGTAGGCGTAGCGGTGGACGATCTGGAAGGCCGAGAGGTAGGTCACCGACCCCTCGAAGCCGCTGTACTCGCTGCCTGCGACGATCAGGGCGTCGAGCTCGTGCTCGGCCATCGCCGCGCGGACGTTCGCGTGTCGCTGCTCTAGCTCTCGATCCACGAGTGCTCCATTCCCTTGATCAGGGCCACGATGGCCTCGTTGAGCGGGGTCGCGACTCCGTGCTCGTGCCCGACGCGGACGATCCCGCCATTCAGATAGTCGACCTCGGTCTGCCGGCGCGCCTCCACGTCCTGGAGCATGCTCGCCCTGTGCCCGTAGGCCACATCCGGCCGGGCGGCGTGGTCGATCAGCTCCTCGGGGTCGGCGTCGAGCTCGATCCCCTGCGCGGCCGCAACCGCCTTGCCCTCGTCGACGAGAGCGGTCACGAGCTCGCGCAGCGGCGGCAGCTCGCAGACCCGGCCGTGGGTGAGACCGGTGAGCGCGCCGACAGGATTCGTGGAGGCGTTGAAGATCACCTTCCGCCACTGAGCGCCGCGCGCGTCGGCGACGGCCTCCGAGGGCATCCCGCCGCGCGTGCAGGCGTCCGCGAGCTGCTCGATCGCCGCTGCGGGCGCCGGCCGCGGCTCGAAGGGACCGAAGGTCGTGCCGCCCTTGACGTCCCACTGGACGACGCCGGGCTCGAGGATCTTGCCCGCCGGGAAGGTCGTCCCCCGGACCACGCGCTCGACGTGTGCGGCGATCGTCTCCTCGTTGCCGACCCCGTTCTGCACACTGGCGACGCAGCCGTCGCGGAAGGCGTGGGCAGTGGCCGCGATCGCGGCGTCGGTGTGCATCGCCTTGGTGGCGACGAGGCCGAAGTCGCACGGAGGGAGCTCGGCTGCGTCGGTGGTCGCCCGGATCCCGATTCCGTGCGCCTCCCCCGCTCCCACGAGCTTCAGACCGCGCTCATTGATCGCCGCGACGTGTGCCGCTGCGAGGTCGTAGGCCCACACCTCGACGTCTTCCAGTCCCACGAGATTGGCGGCGAAGAGCGAGCCGACAGCCCCGCAGCCGACGATGCAGATCCTCACGCCGGCCTCCGACGAAGAGTCAGCTCGCGCCCGCCCGTGAGCCCCGAGGGCCGCAGGATCAGTACGAGCGCCATCAGCGCGCCGACGACGACGAGTCTGCTCCCGGTGGGGAGATCCGGCCCGAACGAGCCCTCCTCCGCCTTTCCGAGGACGGAGTCGAGCCCGCTCACCGCGAGCGCGCCGAGTACGGCGCCCCAGAGGCTCGTCAGCCCGCCGACGACGAGCATCGCGAGCGTGATGAACGTCAGCTCCAGATAGACCTGCTCCGTCGTGATCGAGCCGAGCATGTGCACGTAGAGCCCGCCCGCGAAGCCGCAGAGCGCGCCCGAGAGCGTGAAGGCCCAGAGCCGCTGAGCGTGGATCCCGATCCCGACCGCCTGCGCCGCCGCGGGATCCTCGCGCGTCGCCCGCAAGAGTCGGCCCAGCCGGCTGCGCTGGTACCCGAAGGCGACGACGAGCACGAGCAGCGCGCCGAGCGTCGCCTGAAGCGCGCCCGTCGTCTCCGGGACGAGCGAGAGCGTGGTCGCGCCGGGCCCGATCTTCGTCCACTCGCGAAGCAGGTTGTGAGTGATCTCGAGCACGGCGAACGTGGCGATCCCGGCGGCGAGCCCGGAGAGGCGCATCAGCGGCAGCCCGACGACGAGAGCGAGGACGCCGCCGACGGCCGCCGCCACGACCAGTGAGGTCGTGCTCCCGACCGTGTGATCGCGGAGGAACGGGAAGAGATCGGGCAGGATCCCGGTCTTCGACTCGAGCGGCACCGTCAGCACGCCCGCCGCGAACGCGCCCACTGCCACGAAGCTGATCTGGCCGAACGAGAGCACCCCCGAGTTGCCGACGAAGACATAGATGCCGACGACGACCGCGACCGAGACGAGCGCGTTCAGGAAGTAGATCTCGTTCGCGCGCGAGACGAGCGTCGCCAGGAATCCGACGACGGCGATCACGACGGCAGGACCGAGCAGCTGAACCGCGGGGGCGAGTCGCCGCGTCATACTCGCTCCACGAGCGCCCCGCGGCCGCGCGCGAAGAGCCCCGCCGGCCTCAGGATCAGGACGAGGATCACGAGCGCGAAGACCGCGGAAGGCAGGAAGACGGTCTGCTCGGTCGGGAGGGCGCCGTTGATCACGCCGGTCGCGAAGCCGATCGAGAAACCGCCGAGCGTCGCGGTCCAGAGCCGGTCGATCCCGCCGACGACGACGCCGACGAGCACCACGATCGTGTCCTTGAGCGCGAAGTCGGGCGAGACCAGCGGATTCTGGACGGTCAGGATCACGGCGACTGCTCCGGCGAGAATGCCGGAGAGCACGACCGCGAACGCGATCACTCGGTCGGCGCGCACGCCGAGCAGGCGCGCCGTCCGGAAGTCGGCCGCCGCAGCTCGCATCTGCAGGCCGATCGTCGTCCGGCCGAGGAGGAGCGCGAGCAACCCGAGTGCGACGATCGCCACGCCGACCGCGACGAGAGTCACCTTGCGCACGTCGACGCCGGCGAGCGTGATCGCCTGCCCGAGCGGCGCGACCGACGACGCGGGCTCGCCGATCGTGTCGTCGCGGACGTCGACGATCAGCGCCACGCTCTGGAGGAGGAACGCGACGGCGAAGGTGGTCACGAGCATCACCGCCGGCGAGCTCGTACGAAGCGGCCGGAAGACGGCGCGCTCCATGAGCAGCGAGAGCGTGATCACGACCGCGAAGCACGCGGCGACGCTCCCGGCCACCGGCCACGTCGAGGTGAACGCGAGCGTGTACGCCCCGGCCATCACGAGCTGGCCGTAGGCGAAGTTGACGAGCCGGAGAACGCCGAAGACGAGGCCGATTCCGACGGCCATCAGCGCGTAGACGGCGCCGAGGCCGATAGCGTCGGCGAGCGTCTGGGCGTCGATGACGGCGAGGAGGCTCATGACAGGTACGCGGCGATAATCCGCTCGGTGTCGTCCGCATCCGCCGGGGTCAGGATCATCCGCAGCTCGCCGTTTGCGAGCACGTAGGTGCGGTCGGCGAACGCGACTGTCCGCTGCGCTCGCTGCTCGACGAGCAGGACGCTGACCCCGCGCTCCCGGATCGCGGCGAGCGCTGCGAAGACGACGTCGACGATCGTCGGGGCAAGCCCGAGCGACGGCTCGTCGAGCAAGAGCACGTCGGGGCTCGCAACGAGCGCGCGGGCGATCGCGAGCTGCTGCTGCTGGCCACCGGAGAGGGCGCCGGCCTGGCGGTTGCGCGAGTCGGCGAGGATCGGGAAGAGCTCGTAGACGGCGTCGAGAGCTGACTCACCAGCTCCATCGCGACGGGCCGAGAGTCCCAGCCGTAGGTTGTCAGCGACGCTGAAGTCGCCGAAGATCCGCCGCCCCTCGGGCACGAGCGCGATCCCGGCGCGGGCCATGTCCTCGGGTCGGCCGGCGCGGAGCGCCCGCCCCTTGAGCCGGATCTCTCCGGCGCGGGGGGCGAGCATGCCCATGATCGCGTGCAGGGTCGTCGACTTGCCGGCGCCGTTCGGACCGATCAGGCCCACGATCTCGCGTTCGAAGAGGTGCAGATCGAGGCCGCGGACCGCGGCGACCGAGCCGTGGCGCACCTCGAGGCCGTCGAGCTCGAGGATCGTGTTCGCCGGCTCAGTCATCGGCCGCCGCAGCGGTCTCGCCGAGATAGGCCGCCGTCACGTCGAGGTTCGCGCGGATCTCGGCCGGCGTTCCCTCGGCGAGCGTACGGCCCTGGTCGAGCACGTGGATGCGGTCGCAGACCTCCATCACGAGTCCGATGTTGTGGTCGATCAGGAGCACGCCCGCCTCGTGGTCGTCGCGCACGGTCCGCACGACGGCGGCGAACTCGGGCACCTCCGCCTCGGGGAGTCCGGCCGCAGGCTCGTCGAGGAGCACGAAACGCGGCTCGGTCGCAAGCGCTCGCGCAACGCCGAGCCTGCGCTCGTCCCCGTGGGCCAGCGAACGGGCCGGAGCCTCAGCCCGATCGCCGAGTCCGAGCAGGTCGAGGAGCTCCTCGCCCCGCCGGCGCGCTACCCGAGGTCCCGCGCCAACGCCGAGCGCCGCCACCTCCACGTTCTCCCGGACGGTCAGCTCGCGGAAGGAGCGGCTGTGCTGAAAGGTTCGAGCGATCCCCTCTCGACCTCGCCGCCGGGGGCTCCAGCCGCTGACGTCGAGATCGCCGAGCTCAACCCGCCCGGCCGTCGGCGCGTCGAAGCCGGAGAGCACGTTGACGAGCGTC
Source organism: Gaiellaceae bacterium (assembly GCA_051005735.1). Classification (GTDB taxonomy): domain Bacteria; phylum Actinomycetota; class Thermoleophilia; order Gaiellales; family Gaiellaceae; genus Gaiellasilicea. The sequence goes on from JBPCJB010000048.1 coordinate 5,250, forward strand.
GACTTGCCTGCCCCGTTCGGGCCGATCAGGCCGACGACCTCGTGTCGGTGCAACTCGAGCGAGACGTCGTCGAGCGCCTGCACGCCCACGAACGAGCGCGACACGGAGGAGGCCCGGAGCGTTCCGGGCCTCCTCTCGGTCGGTGAGTCGACGACGTCGGCTGCGGCGGAGTCGGTCAATCCTTAGATGTTCGGGACGACCTTCGCCCTCACCGAGCCGACATAGCTCGGCTTGTTGTTCTGGATCTTAATCACGCGGTACTGCCGCCCGAAGACACTGTGGAAGCGCTTCGAGAAGTTGATCTCGCCGCCGATCGCGGGCACGCGGCGGAAGAGCTCCAGCCGTTGCGCCAGCTTGGCGCCGTCGGTCGAGCCCGCTCTCCGGATCGCCGTGGCGACTCCGTCGACCGCAGCCGCGCCGGTGACGAAGCCGCCGGTCGCCGGCGCTGCGCCGGCCCTCCTCAGCTGGGCGATCAGGTTGCGAACCGCCTTATTCGGGTCGTCGCCGAAGACCGACGCGTACGTGACCGCGTAGTACTCGGTCACCGCCGGGCTCTTCGGGTTCCAGTAGGTGCCGTCGCCGGCCCACGAGTTGAGGATCGGCGTCTTGTTCCCGAGCGACCGGAGCCCCGACACGAACGCCGGCAGCTCGCCGAAGGCGGTTGACGTGACGTAGACGTCGGCGTCGGCGCCATTTAGACGGCTGACCGCGGCGTTGACGTTGTTCGCGCCCGTCGCGTAGCTCTCCTTGGCGACGATCCTGCCGCCGAGCTGCGTGAACCGCTTCTCGAACGCGGCGGTGACATTCTTGAAGTAGACGATCACCGTGTTCGTCCCGATTCCGGCCGTGCGCCAGCCCTTGCGCCAGGCGAACTCAGCCATCGCGGAGCCTTCGTCCTGGGCGACGTTGCCGAAGCTGAACGCGAGCTTGCCCTTGGCCCCGAAGCGCTTTGGCCCCATCTGGTCGGTGCCGATGCAGGCGGCCACCGCGAGCTTCCCACGGTTGATCGCCTCCTGCACCACGGGGGTCGCGAAGTCTACATCGCAGGTCGTAAAGATCACGTGCGCCCCGGTCCCGAGCAGGCTGCGCGCACACGCCTTCGCCCTCGCCGGGTTGTTGTTCTGCGTGTCGCAGACGTTGATCTGAAGGTTGCGCCCGAGCACGCCGCCCTTCGCGTTGATCGCCCGGACCTGGATCCGGGCAGCCGCGAGCGCCGGGTTGTCGAACGGGGCCATGTTCCCCTTGCTGTCGAAGGCCCAACCGATGATGATCGGCGCCTGCACCTTCGTCGCGCCGCCGCCGACCGTCGTTCCGACTGCCGCGACCGCAACCGCGGCGAGGAGGAGCGCGACACCAGCCGCGCTCCATCGCTTCCTTGCTGTCATTCCTGCCTCCCTTTGGATTGCTCCCATGAAGCCTCCTTGGCTTTGATCAATCTGTAGAGCGCGGTGTGGAGCGGCGCCGACACGCCGAGCCCCTCCGCCTCGCGGACGAGCGCGCCGGTGATCAGCTCGATCTCCGTCGGCCGGCGAGCCTCGACGTCCTCGAGCATCGACGGGTAGTGGGCGCTGCCGCGCCGAGTCGCATGCACGTTCATCTCCCACGGGTCCTCGTGCAACTCGATCCCGGCGGCGGTGGCGACCGCCTTGCCCTCGTCCATCAGCGCGTGGACGAGATGGCCGAGGTCGCCGGCCTCGGCCTCCGCGCCGAAATGGCGATCGTGCGGCAGACCCGTGAGCGCCGCCACCGCATCCACCGTCGCGTTGACGATCATCTTCGACCACTGCGCCGGCCGCAGATCGGGGAACGCGCGTGCCTTGAGGCCGGCGCGCTCGATCAGCGCGGCAAGCTCCTCGACACGCTCGTACGGCGTCCCGTTGTACGGGCCGAGCCAGGTCTCCGTGTCGAGGATGTACTCGACGTGGGTGTCGTCGTGGCGGGTGCCGCTCATGAACGTGACGCCGGAGACGATGGGCCAGTCGCCGTGACCGCGGACGATCCCCTCCGCGCCGAGCCCGTTCTGCACGGTCACGATGGTCGCGTCGGCAAAGCGTCCCTCGAGCGCGGTTGCGGCTGCGTCGAGCCCGGTTCCCTTCGTGGCGACGATCGCGACGTCGAAGGCGGGGAGGGCGTCCGGATCGGCCGTCGCGTGGACGGCGCCGCTGAACTCGGCCCGCCCCGAGATCCGCAGCCCGCGCTCCTCGAGGGCGCGGGCGTGCGCCTCGCGACGGGTGAGCACCCAGACGTCCGTCACGCGGCTCAGATGGGCGGCGTAGAGGCTGCCGATCGCCCCGGCGCCGACGACGCAGACGCGCTCGATCAAGCGGGGGTCGCCACCCGGTCCCGCGTCTCCGTCCGGAAGTGCGGGATCACGGCCCGCGCGAAGAGCTCCTGCGCCTTGATCGCCTGCCAGTGCTCGGCGCCCCCCGCGTTGACCGTGATCGAGATCTCCGTCAAACCCTCGCAGACCTCTTGCACGGACTCGATCCGCTCGATCACGTCAAGCGGCGTCCCGACCCAGACGATGTCGCCCGCGATCATCTCGTCGTAGGGCGTCTCGGCGAGCTTCTCGAGGATCCCGGCGGCGTAGAAACCGTAGCCCGCCGCGTTCAGCTCGTCCGTGGGCGGGGGCGCGAAGTCGATGAGCGGCGACGCGTTCCCGGCGAGAAAGCCCTCCATCCACTTCTTCGCCTCGCGTTTCGCGACCGCGCGGTCCTCGTCGATATAGCAGGCATGGATCCAGACGATGTCCGGCTCGGTCCCGTGCTCGGCGCACTTCGCGCGGTAGAGATCGAGCTGATCCTTGAGCGCCGCATACGGCAGGAGCGGCGGCACGACGACCGCCCAGCCGCGCTCCGCGGCCAGCTCGTAGGTTCGGTCGGA
>JBPCJB010000049.1:0-2959 GCA_051005735.1 Gaiellaceae bacterium
CGGAGGGGTGCGCGGAGGCGCAACGCTCGTTCCCGAAGATCGCGTGCTCGCGGTGCTGGCCCTCCTTCGCGTGGCAGATCTCGCCGCCGTGCAGGTAGCAGGGGAACTTGAGCCGCCAGTACCAGCACCGTGTCGCCTGGATGAGATTGCCGCCGATCGTCCCCATCGCCCGCAGTTGCGGAGAGGCGGCGAGCCGGCACGCCTCACGCAGGGCGGCCGGGATCTCGGAATCGGCCTCCAGGGCAGCGAGCGTCGCTCCCGCCCCGATCGAGAAGGGCGCGCTGGAGGTGGATGGAGATGTAGATGTAGGTGTACGCCTCCAGATCTCGTTCGGTATGGCGCGGCGGAGCTCGACGAGCGTCTCCGCCTCGACGATCCGGTCGCGCAAGAGCGGCACAAGGTCGGTGCCGCCGCCGAGCGCGACGGCGCCGTCTCCGAGTGCTGCGACCGCTTCCTCGACCGACTCAGGCCGAAGGAGCTGCAACCTGCTCCTTGCGCCGCGCCGCCGCGAGCGCGCGCAACATCTCCGCACGGTCGATCGGGAGCGAGCGAACGTCGGCGCCGGTCGCGTCGCGAATCGCGTTCGCGATCGCCGCGGCCGTGGGGATGATCGGAGGTTCGCCGAGCCCCTTGGCGCCGAGGTTCGTCAGGTGCGAGTCGGGCTCGTCCACGAACTCGCAGACGATCTCGGGGACGTCCGCGATCGTCGGCAGCTTGTAGGCGTCGAGCGTCTGGGTCAGCACGGCGCCGGTCTGCGGGTCGAGCAGCCGGTGCTCGGAGAGGGTGTGCCCGAGCGCTTGGACGATCCCGCCCTCGACCTGGCTCCGCGCGCCGAGCGGATTGATGATCCGGCCGACGTCGTGGATCGCTGCGATCCGGCCGACCCGCACCTCGCCGGTGCCGACGTCGACGGCGACCTCCGCGACCTGGACGCCGAAAGTCAGCACGCGCATCCCGGTCGGGTTCGGGCCACGCGCGCCGGTGCCGAGGATCTGCGCGTCGTCGAGCAATCCGAGCAGGCTCTCGAGCGGCCAGGAGCCGCCGTCCGAGCAGACGATCTGCCCGCTCTTCAGCGAGAGCGTCCGCTGCTCCTTCTGCCAGCGCTGCGCGGCAAGCTCGAGAATCTGGCGGCCCGCGTCGCCGGCGGCCGAGCGGACGGCAGGCCCCATGGAGGGAATCGTCGAGGAGCCTGCAGAGATCGACGCGAACGGACCGCGGGCGGAGTCGCCGAGCTCGACCCGCACCTGCGCCAGCGGAACGCCGAGCTCCTCCGCCGCGATCTGGGCCATTGCCGTGCGCGAGCCGGTGCCGATGTCCTGCATCGCGGTGACGACCGTCACGCTGGCGTCCGAGCCGACGCGGACCCAGGCATAGGACGGCGGGCCGCCGCCGCCGTACCAGATCTGGCTCGCGAGGCCGACCCCGTGCTTCCACGTCTCGTCCGAGCGGCCGCGCACCTCGTGGCGCCGGTCCCAGTGCGGCTCGGCCCGGCGGTAGCACTCCAGCAGGCTCTTGGAGGAGTAGGGCCTGCCGTCGAGGACGTCGGCGTCGGCATGGTTTCGCCGGCGGAGCTCGAGCGGATCGAGCCCGAGCTTGGCGCCGAGCTCGTCGAGCAGGCACTCCAGCCCGAAGGTGCCCTCGACGAAGCCGGGGGCGCGGAAGGCGGCCATGGGCGCCGAGTTCAGCTTCGCGCCATGAAGCGTCGTGGCAACGTTGTCGACGCCGTAGAGCATCTGCATCGGGCCGTCGGTGCCGGCGACCCAGCCGGCCCAGCCGACGGAGTTCACGAACTCGCCGCCGAGGCCGACGATCGTGCCGTCGGAGCGGGCGCCGATGCGCAGCCGCTGGATCGTCGCGTTGCGATTTCCGGCGGCGAGGTTCTCCTCGCGTCGCGTCAGGGCGCAGCGAACTGGGCGGCCGGCGCGGCGGGCGAGCTCGGCCGCGATCAGGCTGTACTCGCCGGCGCCGTTCTTGGCGCCGAAGCCGCCGCCCATGAACTCGCAGACCACCCGCACGTCGTCCGGGCGCAGGCCGAGCTTCTCGGCGATCTCATCGCGGACGCCCCAGATGTACTGCGTCGAGATGTGCACGACCAGGGTCTCGCCCTCCCACTGGCAGACGGCTTGGTGGGTCTCCATGGAGTTGTGCAGCACCGACTGCGTGCGGTACTCGGCCTCGACGACCACATCTGCGCCGGCGAGCGCAGCCTCGAGGTCACCGCGTTCGTAGTGGCTGGTCTCCGAGACGAGCTCGCCGCGCGCGACCGCCTCGTCGGGATCGAGTAGCGGCTCGCTCTCGTCCCACTCGAGCGCGATCGCCTCGACCGCCGCGCGCGCCTGCTCGATCGTGTCGGCGGCCACCGCCGCGACCGCAGCGCCGGGGAAGCCGATCTCGGCGTCGAGGAAGTCGACCTCCTCGTAGCTGAAAGCCGCGTGCACACCGGGAAGCTCGAGCGCTGGCGAGACGTCGAGCGTCCGCGCGACAGCGCGTGCGACAGGGCTGCGCAGCAACGCGGCGTGCAGCATTCCCGGCAGGTGGACGTCGGCGGTGTAGCGCGCCTCGCCGCGGGCTCGCTGGAGTCCGTCCTGGCGCGGCGCCGGCTGTCCAACGACCTCGAGCGGCCCCGCTGGCCACTGGTCGAGGGCGTCCTCCTCGACGACGGTCCAGACCTCCTCGTAGCGGCCCTCGACCTCCTTCTCGGTCCGGATCAGTCTCGCCATGTAGCGATCGCCTCCTCGATGTTGGAATACGCGCCGCAACGACAGAGGTTCCCGGCCATGCCGTGCCGGATCTCCTCGCGCGTGGGCTCGGGGCTGGCCTCGACGAGCGCGGCCGCCGAGACGATCTGACCGGGTGTGCAGAAGCCGCACTGAAGCGCGTCGGCGCGCACGAACGCATGCACGAGCGGATGCTCGCGCAGCCCCTCGATGGTCGTCACCACGCGTCCGCCGACCGTATG
>JBPCJB010000050.1:0-4857 GCA_051005735.1 Gaiellaceae bacterium
CCTAGACAATGTCGACCCCCATGCTGCGCGCCGTGCCGGGCTGCTCTGGAGCGGCGACGGCGGCGTCTTCTCGTTCCTGCGCGCGAGCGACCCCAGCCGAGATCTGATCCGCCGCCTGGCCGACCTCGAGCCGCTGCTCGCCGAGGTCGGAGTCACGTTCGAGATCGCCGAGCCGGTCGAGCTCGAGCTCGAACCGGATGTAGCCGCCCCCTTTCTTCGCGAGACGATGCCGCGGCTCGAGGAACGCGGTGTGCCCGTGCTGCTTCCCGCCGCCTGGCTTCGGGCGCCGAGCAGCCTGCGCATCGACCTGACGGCGACGAGTCGCCCCAGCACCCGCGCAAGCGGCCTCCTCTCGCCCGCAACGCTCGCGCGCTTCGACTGGCGGCTCGCGATCGGCGATGTCGCTCTCACCGACGAGGAGCTCGCCGAGCTCGCCGCGGCCAAGCGGCCGTTCATTCGAGTCGGCGGGCGCTGGCACGCACTCCGCGAGTCGGACGTCGAGCGCGCCCTGCGCTTCCTCGAGCGGCGACAAAACCCGGCAGAGGCAGGCGGCGCCGGGATCGTCGACCTCGTTCGCGCCGTGTCCGGCCTCGAGACGGACGAGGCCGGACTCGAGCTCGGCGCCGTCACGCTCGACAAACCGCTTTCCGAGCTGCTCGGAGACGGCGAGCGCCGCTTCCGCTCGCTGCCGACGCCGGCCGGGATGCGATTCGACCTCTTTCCGTTCCAGGAGCGCGGGCACGGCTGGCTGCGGCTCCTTGGCGACCTCGGAGTCGGCGGAATCCTGGCCGACGACATGGGGCTCGGAAAGACCGTGCAGGCGATCGCAATGCTCGCCTCCGAGCGAGAGGAAGCCGGCCCAGACGAGCTCGGCCCGACGCTCGTCGTCTGCCCGATGAGCGTCGTGCGTCAGTGGGGCGCGGAGATCGAGCGCTTCGCGCCCTCACTGCGCGTCCATCTTCACCACGGCGTCGGACGCCTCGCCGGAACCGCGCTCGCCGCGATCGCGCCCGCGTGCGATGTCGTCGTCACCTCGTACGACATCGCGACGCGCGACGCCGACGCGCTCGCGCTCGTCGCCTGGGACCGCCTCCTCCTCGACGAGGCGCAGGACGTCAAGAACCCGGCGACGAAGCGGGCGCGGACGCTGCGGCGGCTGCCAGCGCGGCGGAAGCTCGCGATGACCGGGACGCCGATCGAGAACCGGCTCGCCGAGCTCTGGGCGATCATGGACATCGTCAACCCCGGCCTCCTCGGCTCGCGCGAGTGGTTCGAGCGCACGTTCGCGCGGCCGATCGAGCTCGGCGGCGACGACGCTGCGCTCGCGAGGCTGCGCTCGATCGTCGAGCCGTTCATCCTCCGCCGCGAGAAGGATGCGCCGGAGATCGAGCTGGAGCTGCCGCCGATCACGATCGCGAAGGACTACTGCCGGCTCACCGTCGAGCAGGCGAGCCTGTATCAGGCGACGGTCGACCGCTGGCTGCCGCGGATCGAGGAGCACGCCGAGAGCTTCGGCCGGCGCGGCGCGGTGCTCGCGATGCTGAGCCAGCTCAAGCAGGTCTGCAACCATCCGGAGGCGCTCCTCTCGACCGGCGCCGCGCTCGAAGGGCGCTCCGGGAAGCTCGAGCGATTGCTCGAGCTGCTGGAGGCCGTGCCGGCCGGCGACAAGGCGCTCGTCTTCACCCAGTATCCCGGCTTCGACCGGCTCGTCCCGCACCTCGAGGAGCGGCTCGGTACGAGCGTCGGCTTCTTCCACGGCCGCCTGAACGCCCGGCAGCGAGAAGAGCTGCTGAGCGCGTTCGCCGCCGGCGACGGGCCCTCGGTGCTCGTGCTCTCGATCAAGGCCGGTGGGCGCGGGCTCAACCTGCCCGCTGCGAATCACGTCTTCCACTTCGACCGCTGGTGGAATCCGGCGGTCGAGCAGCAGGCAACCGATCGGGTGCATCGCTTCGGCCAGCGCAAACACGTCTTCGTGCACAGCCTGATCTGCACCGGAACGCTCGAGGAGCGGATCGACGAGCTCCTCGACTCGAAGCGGGAGCTGGCGGAGAAGGTGATCGCCGGTCGCTCCGGGGACTGGCTCGGCAACCTCGACCTTGGCGCGATCCGGGCGGCGGTCGCACTCGCGCCCGACTCGCTGGAGGACGCAGCGTGAACGACGACCGGATCGGTCGCGGCCCCTGGTCGCGCCTGCTCGCGAGCGCGATCGTGGGCGACGAGGGCTCGTCGCGGGCGGAAAGCGGGCGCCGGCTCGCTCGGGACGGCAGCGTCCACTCGCTACGCGTCGCGACGGGCGAGCTCACCGCCGTCGTCGACGGACAGACGGTGGCGATCGGAGCCGACCCGCTGCCGCCGCGGATCTGGGCGGCGATTTCGCGGTACGCCCGGGGGAGCCGGCCGCTCGAGGCGGCGATCGCGGGTCGCGAGCAGTCCGTTCAGCTCGAGCACCTCCTGGCCGTGGACTGGGACGCGCCGCTCGTGCCGCGGCGTGAGGCGATCGCCCGCTCCTGTGCGTGTTCGGCCGTTCCGGCGTGCGAGCACGTCGCTGCGCTTGCGTACGTGCTGGTGGGCGAGCTCGACCGCGATCCCTCTCTGCTCCTGCGCTGGCGCGGTTGCACTGAGGAGGCCATCCCCATCTCCGAGCCATCGCCCGAGCCTGCTGTCGCGCCGCCTGCGAGCGGTGACGCCTGGCGCGGCGGCCCCCTGCCCGAGCCACGCCCGCGCCGGCCGCTCCCGCCCGGGGCGGTCTTGAAGCGGCTCGGCCCGAGCGGACTTCGCGTCGGCGGCAACGACCTCACAGACGTGCTCCAACGGGCATATGCCTCGTTTGCGGCCTCCGGGAGCGACGAGTGAGCAAGCCTCGCGACCGGTCGCTGCAGGAGACGATGCGGGCGCGCCGCCAGGCGAAGCCGCTCCTCACCGTGGAGGAGCTCCAGCAGCGCGAGGCGGCACGTGAGCGGGCGGCGATCGAGAACGAGGCCGCACGGCTCGTCGAGCGCTGGCGGCGGGCCGGCACGCAGGTCGACGCCGGCGGCGCACTCGTCCCTCCGGTCTACCGGGCGATCTTCGCGCTCGACTCCGACGCCTACTACGGCAGCCGGCACTGGGCTCGCAGGGCGAAGGCTCAGCTTGCCGCGGCGCCCGAGTGCGAGGTCGAGCGCTGCGACGAGCACGCCGATCTCGCGGTCCGACTGCTGGACCAGCGCGCGCTCGGCGAGGAGCGGGTGGGCGTCGACCTGATCGCGCTCTGCGAGTCGTGCGCGCGGCGAGCGGACAGGCAGAGCCGAGCGCTGGGCCGACCGGTCGGCCGCGAGGAGATAGCACGACTCGATCCGCGCCGGCCTCTCTACGACCCCGACGCGATCGCGGCGCTGAAGGCACGCTACGCCCGCCCGCTGCGGCGCTCCGATCGGGGCTAGGTGATTGCCCGGTAGGCGGCGAGGTAGGCGTCGACCATCCTCTTGATTCCGAACCGGGCGACGGCCTGCTCGCGGATGGCCGCACGATCGAGCCGCTCCGCGGGTTCGAGCGCGGCGACCGCGCCCGCGATGTCCTCGACGAGGAATCCGGTCAGGCCGTCCTCGATCAGCTCGGGCATCGAGCCGCGCGGGAACGCGAGCACGGGCGTGCCGCAGGCCATGGCCTCGACGACGCTGTAGCCGAACGGCTCCTCGAACGAGATCAAGTGCAGGAGCGCGTGGGCGCCGCCGAGAAGCTCCGAGCGCTCGTCCGGCCCCACGGGGCCGATGTAGCGCACGTTCTCGCCGTCGAGCCGCGGCTGCACGAGCTCCTCGAAGTAACGCTCGTCTTGGACGATCCCCGCGAGGATCAGAGGGATGCCGGTGCGCTCGGCGACCTCGATCGCCTCGACCGCGCCCTTGTGGGGGTGGATCCTGCCGAAGAAGAGCAGGTACCCGCAGGGCGACGAGTGCAGCGCGAACGCATCAGTGTCGATCCCGTGGTGGATCGTCGCGAGGTAGTCGAGGCTCGGGTGCCGGTCGGCGTCGCTGATCGCCACGTAGGCGGAGCTCGCGTCGTAGCGCTGATAGACGGGCAGGATCCGCGGCGAGGAGAAGCCGTGGATCGTCGTCAGGACGGGCGTCTCGACGAGGTCGCTGTAGGTCAGCGGCAGGAAGTCGAAGCTGTTGTGGATCAAATCGAGCTCGGCCGCACGCTCGAACGCGTGGGCGATGTGCAGGCACTCGCTCACCTTCGCATCGGCTTCCGGATCCTCTTCGTAGCCGCGCGGGACGACGGCTGCGAGCCGGCCCGCGGTCAGCGAGTCGGCGCTCGCAAAGAGCGTCACGTCGACTCCGCGAGCGACGAGCCCTTCCGCGAGGAGTGACGCGAACTGCTCCCAGGGGCCATAGTGGCGCGGCGGCACCCGCCAGGCGATGGGCGCCAGGATCCCGACCCGCAGGTCGGTCAAGGCGCCCAGACCATCAGGATGAGAGGTCGGGAGCGGCGGCGCGCGCGGTCAGGAGCTCGATCGGGACGATCTCGAGCGCCCGGACGTGCGTGGCGCCGAGCACGACCGCGGGCGCCCGGCCGGCCTCGTGCGCCTCGAGCCAGCGCGCCGCGCACAGGCACCAGCGGTCGCCCGGTCGCACGCCTTCGAACCCCCACTCTGGCCGGGGCGTCGAGAGGTCGTTTCCGGCCGCGCGACTGAACTCGAGGAACTCCTCGGTCATCACGGCGCAGACGGTGTGACTCCCGAGATCCTCCGGCCCCGTCGCGCAGCAGGCGTCGCGGAAGAAGCCGGTCAGGGGCTCGGCCGAGCACGGCAGCAGCTCGCCGCCGACGACGTTCACATCGGGGTCACGGCTCATCGGGCGAGAGCGTAACGACCTCGACCGC
>JBPCJB010000051.1:0-7024 GCA_051005735.1 Gaiellaceae bacterium
AGGTTGCGGCTGTCCTGCCGACGGAGCCACACGGAGGTGGGAGGCTCTATCTCTGCGCGTTCGAGACGCCTGCCGGTGAGCGGAGCTGGCTCGCCCTCGGCGACGACGCAGGAGCGATCGTCGAGCGCCAGGCCGTTCGCGACGCCGTCTCGGTCGCGGCCCTCTGCGAGCTCGCTGAGGAGGTCGCTGCCGGCGGCGATCTCGACGAGCTGCACTCGAGGCTCGTCGCCTTGCGCCTGACCGAGAACCCCGACGGGATCGACGAGGCCGAAGAGTCGCTGCTCGAGCTCCAGCGCGTGATCGGCGCGCCGCCCGCGCTGGCGACTCCGGCGCGGCTCGATGCGATCGGCCTCGCGACGCGCCGGCTCGAGCTCGCGCTCGGCGGCGCGCTCAACTGCTCACCGTTCGCCGACGCGATGCGCGGCGCGGGCGACGTCGTCGACGCGCTGACGAGCGATGTCGAGCGCACTTACCGCGGCCCGCTCAGCTAGCCTTCAAACGCATGGAAGGCGGCATGGGAGGCTTCCCGTTCGGCGGCGATCCGGAGGATCTGCTTCGCGGGATCCAGGAGTTCGCGGCCCAGCAGGCCGAGTCCGTCCAGGAGGCCCAGCGCGAGCAGTTCGCGACGCTGACGCTGTCGACGGCGGTCGAGCTCACCGCTGCGGCGCTCAGCCAGCTCCAGCCGACGGGCACGATCGACGAGCAGGCGATCGCGCTCCGCGACTCGATGCGCGTGCTCTTCCCCGAGGCGGTCGCCCTCGTCTCCGCCGCCCGCCAGGGCTTCATGCGGGAGCGTTAGGCCCTCTAGGCTGGCGCGCCGTGAGCCTGTTCGACCGCGCGATCGTCAGAGCCTTGCCCGTGGTGCCGCGGCCGCTCGTGCAGCGACTCTCCTCCCGGTACATCGCGGGCTCGCAGCTCAGCGACGCCCGCAGCGTCGTCGCCCAGCTGAACGGCGAGGGCAAGACAGCGACCGTCGACGTCCTCGGCGAGGAGATCACCCAGCCGTCCGAGGCGGAGGCGATCGCCGGCGAGTACGTGGCCGCGCTCGAGGCGTTCGAGCGGGACGGTCTCGACGCGAACGTAAGCGTCAAGCCGACCGCGCTCGGCCTCAAGCTCGACTACGAGCTCTGCAAGCGCAACGTCGAGCAGGTGATCGCGGCGGCCGAGCCGACGAACCGGTTCGTGCGGATCGACATGGAGGACTCGTCGACGACCGACGACACGCTCCGCCTCTTCCGGGAGCTTCGGGAGGAGGGGCACGCGCGCGTCGGGCCGGTCCTCCAGGCCTCGCTCAGGCGGACGGCCGCGGACGCCGAGGCGCTCGCCGGCGCAAGCGTCCGCATCTGCAAGGGCATCTACGTCGAGCCGGAGTCGATCCAGTTCCGCGACGATGACCACGTGCGGGCGAGCTTCGTGCGCTCTCTCGCTACCCTCCTCGACGGCGGGTGCTACGCCGGGATCGCGACCCACGACGAGTGGCTCGTCGAGCAGGCGCTGCAACTCGTGCGCGAGCGGCGCCTGGCGCCGGAGCACTACGAGTTCCAGATGCTGCTCGGCGTGCGTCCGGAGCTCGGCGACAGGCTCGTCGCCCAGGGTCATCGACTCCGGATCTACGTCCCCTACGGGCGCCAGTGGTACGAGTACTCGCTGCGCCGGCTGAAGGAGAACCCGAAGATCGCCGGCTACGTCGCGGCCGACACCCTCGGCCGACTCGTGCCCGGCCGGGCGTAGCGAATCGCAAGGTGGCCCAATGAGCGGGCCTTCAGGGGTCTTGCGCGCTGGGCGTCCGCTTCCGCGGATGCCCAGCTTGCGCCGAAAGTCAGGGAAGCGGCGGGCCGGGCGGGCCGTCGATGACGTCTTCCTCCTCGACAACCGTGCGCCGGCGCGGCGCGACGGAGCGACGGCGAACCGGCCCCCCCTCGACGTACTCCGTGCGGCGGTGGAAGCCGCCCCAGCTCTGCCAGAAGATCATCGAGAGGACGAGGCCGAGGATTCCGACGATCAGGAGGATCACTCCGATCGCGTTCACGTCGAGACCTTCGGCCTCGGCGGTGACGCCCCAAGTGAGGATCGCTCCGGCGGCGATGAGCAGGATGCTGACTGCGATTCCCATGGCTCCGTTCTCTCCAATCCTCGCGGGACTTCGAGCCTCCCCGTTCCGCGCCTTCCCTACGCTTCCTGCTTCTCGGCCGCCAGGACGAGGAACCCCGGCACGCGCGGATCCCGGCCGGGCCATTCCTCGAGCCCGCGCAGCGCGAGCCCCGAGTCGGCGACGGCGCTGACGAGCGAGCCGAGTCCGGGCGCCGCGAAGTAGTCGCCGCGCCAGCGGTCGAACGCGTCGAGGCAGGCCGCCGCCGGATGCTCGTCGTGGAGCAGCAGCACGCCGCCGCTCCGCAGCGACGCTGCCACCCCGCCGGCCCACGCGGCCGGATCGCGGAGTCGCGCCAGCGAGCCCGCGCCCAAGTAGACGAGATCCCACCGACCGAGCAGGATCTCTGGCGGGAGCACGTGCGGATCGGCGTGGAGCCACGGGATCTCGGGCGCTCGCCTCCGCGCGGCTTCGATCGCGCTCGCGTCGGCGTCGGCGCCGGTGACGTGCGCCCCGAGCTCTGCGAGCTCGATCGTCTCCCGACCCGTCCCGCAGAAGAGGTGGAGAACACGACTGCCGCCGACCCCCGCCAGCCGCTCGCGAATCGCTGCGGGCAGGCCCGGAGTCGCGAGGACGTTCTCGGACGTGCGATGCGCGTCGTCGAACGCCCGGCGATTGTGGTCGGTGGGCTCCATTACGCCAGCAGCGAATAACCGCCGTCGACGACGAGCGTCTGGCCGCGCACCATGTCGGCCTCGGCCGAGCAGAGGAAGGCGACCGCAGCGGCAACGTCCTCGGGTGAGACGAGCCGCCCAGCGGGATTTCGCGCGCCCGTCTCCAGCATCGCCTCTCGGTTCGGGAAGTGATCCAGCGCCCCGGTCTCGACGACGCCTGCCGAGACCGCGTTGACGCGGATCCCGCGCGGGGCCAGCTCGACGGCTAGATAACGGACGAGTGCCTCGAGCGCCGCCTTCGAGGCGCCGACGAGCGTGTAGTTCTCGAGCACCCGCTGGGCGCCGAGGCTCGAGATGCCGACGATCGAGCTCCCGGCCGGCATCCGCGGCGCCGCAACGCGCACGAGCGCGAGCAGCGCGCGTGCATTCGCGCCGAGAGTCCAGTCCCAGTGCTTGTCCTCGGTCTCGCGCGCCGGCCGGATCACCCCGGTCGCGGCGTTGTGGACGAGCACGTCGAGCGAGCCGAGCGCGGCGACCTCGCCGTGGACACGCTCCGAGGAGACGTTGCCGCGGACGAGGATCGGCTCCGCGCCGAGCGCCTCGAGCTCCTGCGCGGTCTCCTTGGCAGCCGAGTCGGAGCGGAGATAGCCGATCGCGACCCGCGCCGCCCCGAGCTCGGCGAAGCGGAGCGCGATCGCCTTGCCGATCCCGCGCGACCCCCCGGTCACGAGAACCGAGGCCCCGCCGAAGCTCACGAGCGTCGTGGCAGCGGCGCGTACGCGGGCGCGGAGCTCGGCAGCTCGTCCCAGCCGATTCGTCCCGCCGACTCCCGCGCGCCGTCCTCGGCCTTCGAGGACGCGTGCCCGAGTCGCTCGAGCAGCGCCATCTTCTCCTCGCCGTAGCGGCGAACGGCATGCTCCGCCGGAAGGTCGGCGATCAGCTCGCGCACGCGGGCGCGGAGCTGGAACGCGAAGTGGGGTGTCGCCGGTCCGACGAGGGCGTCGAGGTCGCGAATCGTCGGCTCGGCCATCGGCCGCAAGCCTAGCTCTGCGGGAACCGCGGCCGCCAGTAGGGTCGCGCCGATGCGCCGTGTGCACGCAATGCTCGTGGCCGCCGTCGTGCTCTGGGCTCTGAATCTCACGATCACGCGGTACGTCCTCACGCACGGACTGGAGCCGCTCGCGTACGCCACCCTTCGCTACGGGCTGGCCTCGGCGATCTTCATCGGGATCGCGGTTGCCGCGGAGCGGGCGCTGAAGCTCGAGCGCCGCGATCTCGGGCTCGTCCTCGCCGCCACGGTCTCGCTCGTCCTGAACCAGTTCGCGTTCGTCTACGCACTCGATACGACGAGTGCCTCGACGATCGCGCTACTGCTCGGCGCCACGCCGGCGATCGCCGCCCTCATTGGGCTCGCACTCGGCCTCGAGCGGCTGTCGGGACGGTTCTGGGTCGCCACGGCCGTCTCCTTCGTCGGGGTCGCGCTCGTCGCGGCCGGCTCGGGCTCGAGCCTCTCGGCCGGCTGGGTCGGGATCGCGCTCGGGCTCGCGGCGGCGGCGACCTGGGCTGTCTACTCGATCGCGATCGCTCCGCTGATGAGCCGCTACTCGGCCTCCCGGATCAGCGCCGTCGTACTGCCCGTCGGCTGGGTCGCGATCGCATTCGTGGGGACTCCGCAGACGGCGAGCCAGGATTACGGACTCGGCTGGGAGATCTGGGTGCTCCTCGTCCTCGCCACGCTCGGCCCGCTCGTCCTCACCAACATCCTCTGGTTCAGGGCCCTGCACGGGATCGGCGCTTCTCGAGCGACGCTGATCGCGAACCTGCAGCCGTTCGTCTCCGCCGTGGTCGCCGTCATCCTCCTCTCCGAGCGGATGACGCTGCTGCAGGTGGCCGGCGGCGCCCTGATCGGCGGCGGGATCCTGCTCGCGCGCCGGCGACAGGCGCGAGCCGTGGTCGCCGAGTAGACGTTTCCGGCCGGCTGCGCCGGGCAGAAGGCGGGCGCGGGCGATTCCGAATCGGAGGAGGCGGGGATGGAGGCATGGATGTGGATCGTGCTCGCGCTCGTCGTGGTCGCGGTTCTCGGCGTGGCCTGGCAGGCGATGCGCAGCCGCAACTCGAAGCAGCTTCAGGAGGGCTTCGGCTCGGAGTACGAGCACGTTGTCGAGGAGACGGGTGACAAGCGCGACGCCGAGCGGGAGCTGAAGGAGCGGCGAGATCGGCGCGAGGAGCTCGAGATCCGGCCGCTGAGCAGCGAAGCGCGCTCGCGCTACACATCGGAATGGCGGGAGGTTCAGGCGCGCTTCGTCGACGAGCCCGAGTCGTCCGTGGGCGACGCGGACCGGCTCGTGCAGGAGGTCATGGCCGATCGTGGCTATCCGGTCGAGGACGATTTCGAGCGGCGCGCAGCAGACGTCTCGGTCGATTACCCGGAGGTCGTCGAGAACTTCCGCGAGGGCCACCGGCTCGTGCACGAGCACGAGCAGGGCAACGCCGACACCGAGTCGCTGCGTCAGGCAATGGTTCACTTCCGCTCTCTCTTCGACGAGTTGCTCGGGGAGGAGCGCACACCCGAGGAGGCACGGCGATGAGCGAGCGGGATGCGGAACGGACGGCGGGCAAGACGGGCGACGAGCGGCTGACGACGGCCGACATCGCAGGCGGCCGAGAGGACGCTGCGCGCGGCGACACAGACGATCTGGCGGCCGAGCCGGTCGACCGCGATCGCGTCGACGGCGACCCGGTCGGGAGCTCCACCGCGGCCGCCGGCGCGACCGCCGACACGGAGCCGGGCGGAAGCGGCGGCGCGACCCAGGACTCCGGCGCCACGGGCTCCGGTATGGGCGCCACCGCCGAAGGGGATCGGCAGCCGCTCTTCGCCGCCGACGAGACGGAGGGCTTCAGGAGTCGCTGGGCAGACGTCCAGGCAGGTTTCGTCGACGAGCCCCGACGCGCGGTCGAGGATGCGGACGCGCTCGTCGCCGAGGTGATGCAGCGCTTGGCGGAGACGTTCTCGACCGAGCGGGCGACGCTCGAGCAACAGTGGGATGGAGACAGCGAGCCCTCGACGGAGGACCTGCGCGTCGGCCTGCAGCGTTATCGCTCGTTCTTCGACCGGCTCCTCTCAGCCTGACCGCGGTACGATCGCGCCCATGTCCGAGCGCGACTTCATGCCCCTCGACGGCTGGGATCACCTCGAGCTCTGGGTCGGGAACGCCAAGCAGAGCGCCTTCTTCTACGAGCACGCGCTCGGCTTCACACGCGTCGCCTATGCGGGGCCGGAGACCGGCGTCCGCGACCGCGCCTCCTACGTGCTCGAGCAGGGCGAGATCCGGCTCGTCGTCACGAGCGGCCTGCGCTCCGACAGCGAGGTCGTCCGTTTCGCCGCCCGCCACGGCGACGCAGCCAGGGACGTCTCGCTCCAGGTGCCCGATGCAGGCGCCGCTTATCGCGAGGCCGTCGGGCGCGGCGCCTCGAGCGTGGCCGAGCCGCGCTGGCTCGAGGACGAGCACGGCCGGGTCGAGCTCGCGACGATCGCGACGTACGGCGAGAACGTCCACACCTTCGTCAACCGCGCCGACTACGGCGGCCCCTTCCTGCCGGGCTTCGTCTCGCTCTCGCCGAACGGCCATCGCGATGCCGGTGTTGGACTCGTCGCGATCGACCACGTCGTCGGCAACGTCGAGCTCGGGCGGATGGATCACTGGGTCGAGTTCTACGAACGGGTCTTCGGGATGGTCAACATCGTTCACTTCGGCGACGACCAGATCCAGACCGAGTACTCGGCGCTGATGTCGAAGGTGATGGCGGGCGGCGACGGCAAGATCAAGTTCCCGATCAACGAGCCGGCCGAGGGGGAGCGCAAGAGCCAGATCGACGAGTACCTCGAGTTCAACGAAGGTCCAGGCGTCCAGCACATCGCGCTCCAGTCGGAGGACGTCGTCCGAACGGTCGAGGCGCTGAAGGGGCGCGGGATCGCGTTTCTCGACACGCCCGAGGCGTACTACGAGGAGGTCGAGGGCCGGGTCGGCGAGATCGCCGAGAGCTACGACGACCTGAAGCGCCTCCGGATCCTCGCCGACCGCGACGAGGACGGCTACCTGCTCCAGATCTTCACGAAGACCGCGCAAGACCGGCCGACGATGTTCTTCGAGGTGATCGAGCGCCACGGGGCGACGACCTTCGGCGAGGGGAACTTCAAGGCCCTCTTCGAGTCGATCGAGCGCGAGCAGGCGCTGCGCGGCAACCTCTAAGCCGCTGACGC
>JBPCJB010000052.1:0-5858 GCA_051005735.1 Gaiellaceae bacterium
GCGAGGCACAGCGTCTCGACGAGCTGATCCGCGAGCGCCGGCCCGACGCGCGCTCGCTCCTCGACGTCGCCTGCGGCACCGGTAAGCACCTGGCCGAGCTCGGCGACCGCTATCCGGACGTGGCCGGGCTCGACCTCGACGACGGCCTCCTCGAGGTTGCCCGCGAGCGCCTGCCGAACGTCGTGTTCCACCACGCCGACATGACCTCGTTCGACCTCGGCCGGCGCTTCGACGCGGTCACGTGCCTCTTCTCGTCGATCGGCTACGTCGGCGCCGAAGAGAAGCTGCGCGCGGCGATCGAGACGATGGCGCGCCATCTCGAGCCGGGCGGCGTCCTGATCGTAGAGCCGTGGCTCGAGCCGCGGGACTGGAAGCCGGGTCACCTGCACCTGCTCACGGTCGACGAGGCCGACGTGAAGATCGCGCGGGCGAGCGTGGCGGGGCTCGAAGGGAACATCTCGATCGTGGATTTCCATTACCTGGTCGTCAGCCGCGCGGGCGTCGAGCACTTCACCGAGCGCCACGCCGTCACGCTGTTCACGCGGGAGCAGTACGAGGAAGCCTTCGCCGCCGCCGGGCTGGCGGTCGAGCGCGACGAGGAGGGTCTGTTCGGCCGCGGCCTCCACATCGGCGTCAAGCCCGCCTAGGAGGGATCGTCGGGAGGCGGCTCGCCGGCGACGACACGCTCAGTCGGAGCGGCCGCGGCGCGCGTCTCGCCCACCTGCTCCTCGACGTCGGCTTCGACCTCACGCCGCTCCGCTTCCTTCGCCTCGATCGCCGCATCGGCGGCGCCGATCTCGCCGCGCAGCCGCTCGACATCGTCGGCCCGCTCCAGGTAGGCGGCCTCGCCGAGCGCGACGACCGCGCGCTCGCGCGACCCGCGTAGCTGCTCGAGATCGGAGTCGAGCTCACCAAGCCGGCGTCTGGCCCTCGCGCGGATCGCGAGCGCGTCGATCCGAGCGCCTGCACGCGCGCGAACGCCGTCGTACGACCGTACTGCGCCGCGAGCCACGCCGGTCTCCCCGGGCCTCCGCGCGATCTGGGGGAAGCCGCTCAGGAGGAAGAGGCCGGCGACGAGCAGAACGGCGCCGGCAAGCACGCGGTCAGTGACGAGAAGGACGATCGCCAGCACCACGAGCAGCAGGCCGAGCGCGAGGAGCGCGGTAGCGGGCGGGACGCCGAAGACCTTGCGGTCTGCGTGGACGTTGACGGTCTCGTGACGGCCCGCGATCGCGGCGCCGCACCAGCCGCAGTACTGCATCCCGGTTGGGACGTCGTTCCCGCAACTCGCGCAGATCTCGGTCGCCATCCGTGCGACCTACCCCCTTCGCACCCGCTCGAACACGATCACGCGCGCTCGCCGGCGAGCGCCCAGAGCACGAAGGCAAGCCAGTGGACGCCGATCACGTCGGTCTGGATTCCGAGCGCGAGCACAGCGGCCAGGGCCGCTCCGAGCCAGGGAGCGCGCGGCAGGACTCGGCGGAGGAGCAGCAGATTCCACGCGACGAACGCGAGCATCCCCAGCAGGCCGACCTCGACGCCGAGCTCGGTGTAGGTCGATTCCCCGGCCTTGATCTCCTCACCCGTGCGCTTCGCGGTCACGCCCGCGTTCCCGAGCCCGTAGCCCTGCGGGTGGTGGACGACAGTGTCGATCCCCTCGCGCAGGCTGTCGAGATGACTGTCGACGGATGGCTCGTCGAAGCTCGTCGGGTCGCCGCTTGCCTCTTGCTCGCCCTCGGCGTTCGCGCGCTGGAACCGAAGCTCGGCCTGCGTGAAGATCGTCTCGGGGCCGAAGTCCGGATACGCCTTGACGAAGAAGAAGCCCGTCGCGACGAGCAACGCCGCAGCGGCGAGCGGCCACCAGTTGCGCAGCGCGTAGGCGAGCACGACGAGCCCGAGCGCAAGCGCCGCGATGGCCGTTCGCGAGTAGGTGAAGAGGAGCCCGACGAGGAGCAGCCCGCTGAGCGAGCTCAACCACCGCGAGCGTTCCCAGGCGGCCGCGACAAGCAACCCGACGATGAGTAGATAGCCGGTGGCGAGCGGACTCAGGAAGGTCGAGACGAGGCGACGCAAAGGGCGCTCGTCGCCCGGGTTGTAGACGAAGTTCTCCGGCAGGCCCGAGACCGCGGGGCCGTAGTCGAGCCCGAGCTGCTCCGAGTACCAGCCGGGCGCGCCCGAGTTGCGCCAGGCCTCGAGCGGGATCGCGTAGACGTCGATCAGGCCCCACGTCGCGACAACGGCGGCTGTGCCGAGAATCAGCGCGCCAACCCGCCGGAGCTCGTCCCGCCCAACCTGGAGGCTGCGGCCGAGCACATAAGCTGCGACCGGGGTCAGGCCGTGGCGCAGTCCGTAGAGGATTCCCTTGCCCGACGCGTCGCCGCCGAGCCATTCCTGCGGGATCAACGCATAGACGACGACGAAGGCCGCGAAGGCAAGCGCGAGCCAATCGATCGAGGTCGGCTTGAACGGGATCCCGCGGCGCGTCCAAACGAGTCCGGCGAGCGCGGCGGCGAGGAGCGCCTCCTTCCAGGCCGAGACGACGTCGAGCGGGAATCCGCGAACCCCCAGCTCGAAGAGCTCCGCCATGACCACGTTGTGGAAGGGAAGGCCGACGATGAACGCGTAGAGCGCGTACCTGGGAAGGCGCTCAGCCAACGATCGCCGCGAGCGTCAGGCCGAGATTGACGATCCGTGCGTCGCCCGGAAAGAGCTCCTCCAGGTCGCCCGGCCCGAGGAGGCGGTTCTCCTTCGCCCAGGGCTTGTGAGCGAGATCGTACGCGCGGTGCGCGAGTGGCTGCGGGAGCCAGTGCAGGAGCGGCAGCCGCGTGTGGACTTCGATCGGGAACCACCGATTCGGCGTCGTGATGAACGCTCTTGGCGCGACACGAAGCGCCTCGGCGACGAAGCGGCGCTGCGCCTCGACCCCGCCGACGTGCTCGATCACCGCGTTCGAGTGGACGACATCGAAGCTCGAGTCCACGAACGGCAGCTCGGTCGCATTCCCGCGCACGTAGGGGATCGAGGGGTAGCGCTCGCTGAAAGTGGCGCCCTCGTGCTGGCCGAGCGCGGTGATCCTGTGCGGCCACGGATATGCCTGCTCGAAGAAGTTGAGCGTGCCGCAGCTTCCGTGGTCGGTTGCCTCGAGCTCGCCGAAGCCGAAGTCGTCGACGCCGATGTCGAGCACCGTTGTCTCGGGGGTCGGCCGCATCGTCTCGAGGAAGAGGGCGAGCTTGCGGCGGCGGGAGCGGAGCGAGATCGCGTCGGCGAGCCTCATCAGGGCACAACAGTAAGGTCTGACTCGGTGATCGAGGCACTCGTCAGGCCGGCCGGGCCGTACTCGCTGCGGCTGAGCTCGCGCCGTGACGTCTTCGAGAGCGCGCTTCCCGGAGGCGGCACCGGGACTGCGTGGCAGCGGCGCGACGGGACGATGGCGCTGCGCGCGCCCGACGAGGCCGGTGTGGCGCTCCTCCGCTTCATGCTCGCGCTGGACGACGATACGACGGAGTTCGGGCGGCGCTTCCGCTCCGACCCTCTGCTCGGCGCTTCGAGTCGCGAGCTCGCGGGACTGCGGCCACTGCGGCTGCCGACTGTCGCGCAGGCCGTGCTCCGAGCGATCTGCGGGCAGCTGATCCAGGCGAGCCGGGCGCGGGCGATCGAGCGGGCGGTGATCCGGGCCTGCGCTCAGCCCGTCCCGACGCGCGAGGCGATCGGACGGCTCTCGCCCGTCGAGCTCCGCCGCCTCGGCCTCGCGACGCACCGCGCCTCGGCGCTCGTTCGGCTCTGCCGCACCCTCGATCTCGAGCGGTTGCGCGAGCTCCCGATCGAAGCGGTGGAGGCCCGGCTCTTGCGGGAGCGCGGCTTCGGGCCGTGGTCGCTCGGGATCGTCGCGCTCGAGGGGCTCGGGAGCTATCGCCACGGCCTCGTGGGCGACCTCTCGCTCGTCAAGCTCTGCTCCGCGCTACGCGGTCGCTGGGTCGAGTTGCCGGAGACTGCGGAGCTCCTGGCACCGTACGAGGAGTGGGCGGGGCTCGCGGGCGTCTACCTGCTCGCCGGCTGGCGCCGCGGACTCGTGCCCGGTGCGAGCGCCGACGTCGCCCGCGCAGTCCGGGTCGCCGCTCGCCGCGCCGCCTAGACTCCTCGGATGGTCGACGAGCGCAAGATCGCGATCCTCGGCGCGGGCCAGATCGGCGAGGCCCTCGTCGCCGGCCTCCTCTCCTCCGGCTGGCGCGAGCCGAGCGAGATCTCGGCCTCGACCCGCCGCGAGGAGCGCGTCGCCGAGCTGCGCGAGCGGCACGGGATCGAGGTGACGCGCTCGAACGCGGAGGCGCTGGCTCGGGCGGCGCTCGTCGTGATCGTGGTCAAGCCGCAGGATCTCGACGCGCTGCTCGGCGAGATCGGGACGCTGATCCAGCCGGAGCAGACCGTCCTCTCGACCGCCGCCACGATCCCGACGGCGGCGATCGAGCGGCACCTCGACAGCGGCGTCCCGGTAGTGCGTGCAATGCCGAACACGCCGGCGATCGTGCACGAGGGAATCGCCGGCATCTGCGCCGGCGCGCACGCGAGCGAGGAGCATCTGAGCCTCGCCGAGGAGGCGCTGCGCCACCTCGGCGGCGTCGTCCGCGTCTCGGAGCCGTATATGGACGCGGTCACGGCGGTGTCGGGCTCGGGGCCGGCGTACTTCGCCCTGCTCGCGGAGGCGATGATCGAGGCGGGGATCCTGCTCGGGCTTTCGCGGGAGATCTCGACGCAGCTCGTCGTCCAGACGATGCTCGGCACCGCCAAGCAGCTCCGCGACCTGAAGATGCACCCGGTCGAGCTGCGCGAGATGGTCACCTCACCCGGCGGGACGACGATCGCCGCGATCCGGGAGCTCGAGCAGGCCGGCGTCCGGGCTGCGTTCCTGAACGCGATCCAGGCCGCGATGGAGCGCTCGAAGGAGCTCGCGCGCGGCGAGCAGCCGTGATCCATGGGCCAATCGAAGGTTGGCCCATGAGCGACGTCGAGATCCGGGTGCTCGACGACCCGGCCGCGGCGGCCGGCGCGCTGCTCGCGGAGGCGGCGGTGCCCGGAGCGAACCTCGCGCTCTCCGGGGGGTCGACGGTCGGCAGGGCGTACGAGGCCGCGGCGGGGCTCCGGAGCGGTTGGGATGGCGTCCACGTCTGGTTCGGCGACGAGCGGGTGGTGCCGCCCGACCATCAGGATTCGAACTTCAGGCTCGTGCGCGAGACGCTCCTCGAGGCGCTCGACGCGCCGCCTGTGGCTCACCGCGTGCTCGGCGAGCGGCCTGCGGAGGAGGCCGCCGCTCTCTACGACGCGGAGCTCGCGGCCGTCGCCTTCGACCTTGCTCTGAACGGGGTCGGGCCTGACGGCCACACGGCATCGCTCTTCCCAGGTGCGGCCACGCTCGATGAGGACGAGCGCCGCGCAATCGCCGCCGAGCCGGGCCTCGAGCCGGTCGTACCTCGGGTGACGCTGACGCGGCCAGTTTTCGCCGCGAGCGCGACGCTCGTCTACCTCGTCACGGGTGAGGCGAAGGCGGACGCCGTCCGGCGCGCATTCGCGGCTGAACCATCCAAGCGAACACCGGCGAGCCTCGTCCGCGGACGCCGTACGATCGCGCTTCTCGACGCAGCCGCCGCGTCATTGCTCTCCTAGATGATTGATTCCACGGCGTGGGCGGTGGCGCTAGGGACGATGTAGGGCAGGTCGAAGTCGGCGGTGTCAATACACCGTCGACGCGGAGGCCACGATGGACGCCGACCTCGACCTGCTCTTGATCAGTGTCTACTGCACGGCTGACGACCTGCTGCCGCCTCGGAGGCGCAACGCGCGGCGGCAACTGACCGATGCGGAGG
>JBPCJB010000053.1:0-7377 GCA_051005735.1 Gaiellaceae bacterium
CCCTGGATCGGGCCCGGGCTCGTCGACCTCCAGGTGAACGGGTATCGAGGTCTCGATCTGAACACGCTGCCTCTCGTCCCCGAGCTTGTCGAGCGACTCGCGATCGAACTCCAGAGCCAGGGCGTCACCTCCTTCCTGCCGACCCTCGTCTCGAACGCGGACAACGAGATCGAGCAGGCGCTCGTCGCGATCGCGACGGCCTGCTCGCGTTCGTCCTCAACGAGGGCCGCCGTCCTAGGAGTCCACCTCGAGGGGCCGTTCATCTCCCCCAAAGACGGGCCGCGCGGCGCTCACGATGCCGCTCACGTGAAGGCTCCCGATTGGGAGCTCCTCCAGCGCTGGCAAGAGGCGGCACAGGGAATGATTCGCATGATCACGGTAGCCCCGGAGTGGCCGGGCGCAGTGCCGTTCGTGGCCCGATGCGTCGAGAGCGGCATCACGGTCGCGATCGGACACACGGCAGCCACGGCGGAACAGGTGCGCGGCGCGATCGCGGCCGGCGCCCGAATCTCGACGCACCTCGGCAACGGCACCCACCCCCAGCTCCCACGGCATCCGAACTACCTGTGGGAGCAGCTTGCGCGGGACGAGCTCTGGGCATCGGTGATCGCCGACGGCTTCCATCTGCCCGATTCGGTTATCAAAGTGATTCTGAAGGTAAAGGGTCGCCGGGCGATCGTCGTCAGCGATGCCGTCTCTCTCAGCGGGATGCCTCCCGGCAACTACGAGACGCCGATCGGTGGCGAGGTCGTGCTCACGCCGGCGGGGAAGCTCCACCTTCGGCAGAGCCCCGAGTTGCTCGCCGGCTCGGCGCAGATGCTGCCCACCGCGATGTCGATTCTCGTCGAGCGCGGGCTTGCCTCGCTGCAGGACGCATGGGAGATGTGCTCTGTCGGGCCAGCGCTCTTCCTCGAGTTGCCGACAGCGGCGGGCCTGGCCGTTGGCGCTCCGGCCGACCTCGCCGTCATCGAGCGGCGGGACATCGCCTTCTCGATCAGCGCGACCTACAAGTCCGGCGAGGCGGTGTTCGCGGCGGTGAGCACCGCGTGAGCGCCACGCCGCTGCGCGTCGGGATCCTGGGTTATGGAGCCATCGGCCGCACGCATCACCGGGCTATCTCCGAGTGCGAAGGTGTGGAAGTAGTCGCCGCCAACCGCAGCCGCACAGGCGCGACGACAGGCGAGCTGGACGAGGCACTCACGTGGTGCGCGGACGCCGAGGAGCTCATCGGCACTGTTGATGTCGACGTGATCGCGATCTGCACGCCGAGTGGCAGCCACGCGACGCTTGCAATCGACGCGCTCCAGGCGGGCAAGCACGTTGTCGTCGAGAAACCACTTTGCACCGAGCTCGAGGCCGGCGGGCGAGCAGTTCGGCTCGCGCGGGACTCGGGGCTTCTCCTGTCGGTGATCTCTCAGCGCCGCTTCGAGCCTCAGCACATCCACCTGCGAGCACTGCTCGACAAGAGGGCGCTCGGTCGTCCCATCCTCGGCGAGGCGCTCGTTCGTTGGTACCGCGGCCAGGACTACTACGACTCAGCGCCCTGGCGTGGCACTCTCGCCGACGACGGTGGCGTGCTGCTCAACCAGGCGATTCACGTCATCGACCTGCTCTGCTGGCTGCTCGGCCCGGTCACCGAGGTGTCTGCCACGACCGCGACGCTCGGCCACGAGATGGAGGCCGAGGACACCGCGGTCGCGACCCTGCGCTTCGAAAGCGGCGCGCTCGGCGTCATCGCCGCCTCGACGGCGACTCGGCCCGGTCTTCCGGCCGAGCTCAATCTCTTCTTCGAGCACGGCACCATCGGTGTCCACGACGACCAGATCGTGCGTTGGGACGTGCCCGAGCCCGCCTCGACGCCGCCGGCCGGAGGGGGAACGGGAAGCGGGGCCGCCGATCCTGCGGCGGTCACTGCGCTCGGGCACCTGCGCCAGTGGCGCGACATCGTCGCTGCGCTGCGCGAAGGGCGGGAGCCTGCCGTAACGGGTGAGGACGGTCTCGCGACGGCGGCGATCGTCCTCGCCGCGTACGAGTCCGCGCGCACCGGCCGTCCGGTGCGGCCGGCCGCGGCCGAGATCGCCGCTCGGTGACGTCGTGACTGTGCGCTCCCCTCGCGACATCGGCGACTCGATCGGCGCCGCTCGTCTCCTGCCTGTTCTCCGGCTGGCGACGGCGGATGCCGCCGACAGACTCGTCCGCGAGCTGGCGGCTGCAGGACTGAGGGCGCTCGAGCTGACGGCGACGACGCCCGGTTGGGAGGAGCTGCTCGAGGGCCTGTCCATGGAGTTGCCGCAGCTCCTCTTCGGAGTCGGCACCCTGACAACGGCGGCCGGCGCCGAGAGGGCAGTGGCAGCCGGCGCGGACTTCCTGGTCAGCCCCCATGCCGCCCCCGAGGTGCGTCGCGTCGCGAGCGCAGCCGATGTCCTCTTCGTCGAGGGAGCCTTCTCTCCTGGTGAAGTCGCTGCGGCCGCCGCGCACGGTCCGGCGAAGCTCTTTCCAGCCTCGATCGGAGGCCCCGCCTACCTTCGCTCGCTGCTCGCGATCATCCCGCAGGCATCGATCATCCCCACCGGAGGAGTCAGCGTCGAGGAGGTTCCGGCCTATCTCGCCGCCGGGGCTTTCGCAGTCGGAGTGGGGTCCGACCTGTTGGCGCCCGGCGCCGGCGAACGCGCTCACGCCCTAATCGAAAGGATCGGTTCGCAATGAAGATTCGCGAGGCCAAGGTGATCGTCTGCTCTCCGGGCCGCAACTTCGTCACCCTGAAGCTGACGACCGAGTCGGGACTGACCGGCCTCGGCGACGCCACACTGAACGGCCGCGAGCTGGCCGTGGCGAGCTATCTCGAGGATCACGTCTGTCCTCTGCTCGTCGGCCGTGACGCGGCCCGAATCGAGGACACCTGGCAATACCTCTACAAGGGTGCGTACTGGCGTCGCGGGCCGGTGACGATGAACGCGATCGGTGCGGTGGACACGGCGCTCTGGGACATCAAGGGAAAAGCCGCGGGGATGCCCGTCTACCAGTTGCTCGGCGGCAAGGCGCGCGACGGCGTCATGGTCTACGGGCATGCCAGCGGTCGCGACATCCCCGAGGCGATCGAGGCGACGGCGAGCTACCTCGAGAAGGGTTACAAGGCAGTGCGAGTGCAGGCGGGAGTTCCGGGGCTTCAAGACGCGTACGGGGTCGGCAAGGGCGCGATGTTCTACGAGCCGGCCGACCCCGGGTTCCCGAGCGAGCACGCCTGGTCGACCGAGCAGTACCTCCGCTTTGCGCCGACGTTGCTCGAATCCGTTCGCGACAAGCTCGGCTTCGACTTCCACCTGCTGCACGACGCGCACCACCGGCTCACCCCGATCCAGGCGGCAGGCTTCGGGAAGCGGCTCGAGGATCTTTCGCTCTTCTGGCTCGAGGATCTCGTACCGGCCGAGCTCCAGGAGTCGTTTCGGCTGATCAGGCAGCACACGACGACGCCGCTCGCGGTCGGCGAGGTGTTCGACAGCATCTGGGACTGCAAGGACTTGATCGCCGAGCAGCTGATCGACTACATCCGCTGCTCCGTCGCTCATACCGGCGGGATCACGCACCTGCGCCGGATCGCGAGCCTCGCCGACCTCCATCACGTCCGAACCGGGTGCCACGGGGCTACCGACCTCTCTCCCGTCTGCATGGCGGCTGCGCTCCACTTCGACCTCTCGGTCCCGAACTTCGGGATCCAGGAGTACATGCGCCACACCGAGGAGACGGACGCCGTCTTCCCGCACGAGTACACATTCGAGGACGGCTATCTGCACCCAGGCGAGCAGCCGGGTCTCGGCGTCGAGCTCAACGAGGAGCTTGCTAGCCATCACCCTTACGACCGGGCTTATCTCCCAGTCACGAGGACGCTGGACGGGACCATCCACAGCTGGTGAGCAACGACGGCTTCGACGTTCTCGTCCTCGGCGAGGTGCTCGTCGAGCTCTCGGCGCCCGAGCCGCTGCGCTCGGCGCGCTCGTTCGAGCTCTCCTTCTCGGGCGACGCGCTCAACGCCGCGGCTGCGGCAGCCGCGGCCGGAGCTTCGGTCGGTCTGCTCGCGTGTATCGGGGACGACGATCTCGGAGACGCCCTCGTGGACCGGGTGCGCGAGCTCGGCATCGAACCGTCGCTCCTGCGCCGCGTTCACGGGCAAAACGGGGTCTACTTCGTCTCGCACGATTCGGAAGGCGATCGACAGTTCGTCTATGCGCGTAGTGGAAGCGCAGGCTCTCTCTTAGGGCCGGGCGATGTCGACGCTGCCGCCGGTGGCCAGTGCTCCGCGCTCGTGGCGAGTGGGGTCACGCACGCGCTATCGCCGTCCTGCGCCGCCGCCGTCGAGCGCGCGGCTCAGCTCGTTCACGACTCCGGCGGCATCGTCGTCTACGACCCGAACTTTCGACCGCGGCTCACCGAGCCGCCGGCCGCCCGCAAGGCGCTTGCCTCTCTCGCTCCGCTGGTCAGTCTCGCGACCCCGTCTTCCCCCGGAGACACGGTGCCGCTGCTCGGGACAGACGACGCGGCCGCCGCGGCGCACGCATGTCTCGATCTCGGGGTCGCCGCGGTCGCCGTGACCTGCGGCGCGCAGGGGCTCGTCTACGCGGATAGCGGTGGCACCGAGCTCACGCTCGACGGGCTCCGGCCGCCCGCGATCGTCGACGCGACAGGCGCGGGCGACGTCTTCACGGGAACGGTCGCGGCAAGGCTTGCGGTCGGGGACGAGATCGAGGAGGCCCTCAGGCTGGGACTGGCGGCCTCGTCGCTGTCGATCGGAGGCCGTGGCGGTGCGGGCGCCATCCCGACGCTCTTGGAGACGCGTCTCCATCGGGAGGCGAGATGACCGACCTCGACACGCTCTTCGGTCTCGAAGGCCGCGTGGCCGTCGTGACGGGCGGCTCGGGCGTGCTCGGGAGCGCACTCGCGCGCGCGCTGAGCGGCGCCGGGGCGAAAGTGGTGTTGATCGCGCGCGGCTCGGAGCTTCTCGACCGGCGCGTCCGCGAGCTGGAGAAATGCGGCGGGGAGGCGCTGGCGGTTACGGCAGACGTGCTCGACCGCGTTCAGATCGAGGCTGCGCGCGACGCCGTGCTCGAGCGCTTCGGGCGCATCGACGTGCTGGTCAACGCCGCCGGCGGGAACGTGCCCGAGGCAACGCTCGACGAGACGACGTCGTTCTTCGATCTTCAGGAGTCGGCGTTCGAGCGTGTCTTCGCGCTCAACGTCGTAGGCACCCTGCTCCCGAGCCAGGTGTTCGGGCAAGCGATCGCAGAACGCGAAGAGCAGCTCAACGGCTGCATTGTGAACATTTCCTCGATGGCTGCGCACCGGGCGATCAGCCGCGTCGTCGGTTACTCGGCGGCGAAGGCGGCCGTCGAGAACCTAACGCGCTGGCTCGCCGTGGACGCGGCCCGGGTCTACAGAGGCAGGCTCCGAGTCAATGCGATCGCTCCCGGATTCTTCGTCGGGGAGCAGAACCGCGCATTGCTGCTCGACGAGTCGGGCGAATTGACGCCGCGAGGCCGAGCGATCGTCGAGCACACGCCTATTGGCCGGTTCGGGGCGCCTGACGAGCTGGCCAGCACGGTCGTTTGGCTCTGCGCACCCGGCTCGGGTTTCGTGAACGGGGTGGTCGTCCCGGTCGACGGCGGCTTCAACGCCTCAAGCGGAGTTTGAGGAGATCGGTGTGCTGAGTGTGCTCTGGTCACAACTCCAGCGGATGCTCCGGCGCCTGATGCGCGAGTTACCTCGAGAGAATCGAAATGCGCACTGAGTGCCCGATGCAGCTAATCGTACCCAGGTGACGACACCGTAGCCGGACGGCGTCGCTCCATCAGCGACGTGCAGGACAAATCGCCTTGATACGGGATGCTCCCGGCCGCAGCGAACCAGCGCACGCGGTATTAGGAAACCGCCGGCTGGAAGTGCTGTGGGCGGTCCGTGCAGAGGCGCACCGTTCTGCCGAACGTGCCCACGACCGTCGACGCGCTCGGTTGCGCCTCGTTCGTCATCGCCAAAGCGTAGGAGCTCTGCGCACGAGCTTGCGCGGACAGTGGGTCGGAAGAAAGACGGCGTGAGGAAACGCGGCCCACGCGCGTCACCGCGCGGGCACTTCCGGGCTTGTCCAGCCCATGACTGGGCCGAGGTTGTCGCACCCGGACTCCCGCTGCCCGAGCTCGCCTGGCCGAATGAGGTCGTCGGTCGAGTCCACGCTGCGGGCTCTGTAGCCACCGGTCTCGCAATCGGAACACCCGTGATCGCAGGCACGGTCGATGCCTGGGCCGAGGCGGCGAGCGTCGGCGTGCGCGGCCCCGGAGAGCTGATGCTGATGTACGGCTCGACGATGTTCCTGGTGCTCGGAGTCGACGAGCCCGCGCGCAATCCGAGCATCTGGACCACCCGCGGCGTCGACCCTGGCTCGCTCACCGTGGCTGCCGGAATGGCCACGTCGGGATCGCTAACCGCGTGGTTGCGCGATCTGTTCGGCAGGCCGCCGTTCGACGATCTCGTGCACGAAGCAGCCGAGATTGCCGCCGGCTCGAACGGGCTCCTCGTCCTTCCCTACTTCGCCGGCGAACGGACGCCGATCCTCGATCCGAATGCCCGCGGAACCGTGATCGGCCTCACCCTCGGCCACAACCGAGCGCATCTCTATAGGGCGGCGCTCGAGGCGATCGGTTACGGAGTCCGCCACAACCTCGAGACCATCGCGCCCGGCAGGACGCCGCGGACGGTCGCCGTCGGCGGCGGCACCAAGGGCGATCTCTGGGCGCAGATCGTGTCCGACATCACGGGAATCCCTCAGGAGATCCCGCGCGAGACGATCGGCGCTTCCTACGGCGACGCACGACTGGCGGCGGAGGGTGCCGGACTCGTGGCCATCGAGACGACGTGGGCCGCTCCGCAACGCACGCTTGCCCCGAGACCGGAGCACGCCGCACTCTACGACGAACTCTACGGGCTCTATCGCGATCTTTACGTCGCGACAGCAGCGGTCTCACACTCACTCGCCGCGTTCCAGAGTCGCCGCCCACCCGCGCAGCGGCGGGTCGGGCAGACCTGAGGACTTCATGGCCAGTTGTGTCGGAGATGACTCGGCGAGTCTTGGGTCTACGTGAACGGCCCATGCGACGGCCCGATGCTGAACCCGCCCTGAACCCGCCGGGTCGCACTGATGTCATCCGGTGCCACCTGCTGTCGCAAGCCCCCTTAAGACGGAACCAGCCTGCTTGCAGGGACTTACGCGGACTCGAACCGCGGACCCCTTCATTACGAGTGAAGTGCTCTACCAGCTGAGCTACGTCGGCGAGGGTCGGTCAGTGTAGCGAGGCAAGTCGGGCCGCGTCCGGCGGCGGCGGGGCGGATCCTGGC
>JBPCJB010000054.1:0-3450 GCA_051005735.1 Gaiellaceae bacterium
CAGCCGGTGTGGAGCTCCCGTTCGCGACGGTCAGCCAGACCGACGGCCGGGTCGTGGGCAGCAGCCGCTTCCTCGCGCTCCGACCCGAGCATGGCAGCCTCGAGATCGGCTGGACCTGGCTCGCCCCCGAGGTGTGGCGGACAGGAGCGAACGTCGAGGCGAAGCTGCTGATGCTCGACGATGCCTTCGAGCGGCTCGGCTGCCGCCGCGTCGAGCTGAAGACGGACGCCAGGAACGAGCGCTCACGCGCCGCGCTGGAGGCTCTACCGGCGCAGTTCGAGGGCGTACACCGGCGGCACATGCTCGTCCGCGGCGGCGAGAACCGCGACTCGGCCTGGTACAGCGTGATCGCCGAGGAATGGCCGGAGGTGCGAGCGAACCTCCTCCGGCGGCTCGGCCGCCGCTAGGAGGTTTGGCGAACGCCGCCCTGAGCCGGCGGGCGGGACGTTCCGCCAAACCTCCTAGTCGCGCTCGGCGAGCACGAACTCGCGCACCAGCTCGATCGCCTCCGGTGCGTCGCGGAAGACACCGTGCCCTGCGGCCGCGAAGCGATGCAGCCGGGCCTGCTCGGGCAGCGCCGCGACGAGCTCCTCGGTGCCGACAATCGTGGTCGAGGGGTCGTCCTCGCCCGCGAGCACGAGCGTCGGGCAGCGGACGAGCGACGCCTCCTCGCGGAGATCGAAGTGGCGCTCGTCCCGGTCCCAGTGGGCCGTCAAGGCGAGGTTCATCTCGATCCGCGCGAAGCCGTCGGCGTTCGGGGTGCGGTTGTAGAGCGGGACGCAGACGCGGAGGAACTCGGTGAACGTCGTGTCGTTGGGATCGGCGAAGTAGCGTGCGGCGACGTCGCCGGCGGCGGGGCCGCCGAGCCGGTCGAAGACGGCGATCGCCCGCGTGTGGACGTAGCGCGCGACGGTGCTGACGAGGATGAGCCGCTCGACACGCTCCGGATACCGGGCCGCGAGGAGGAGCCCAATCGAGCCACCAAAGGCCGTTCCGAGGACGATGGGCCGCTCCAGCTCGAGCACTTCGCAGAACTCGCGAACGTCCTCGACCCAGGTGTCGAGCGTCCAGTGCGCGGCGTCGCTCCAGTCGCTGCGACCGGCGCCGCGCAAGTCGAGATAGACGACCTGCGCGGCGTCGGCCAGAGCCGGGCCGACGTGATCCTTGTAGGGCGAATGGTCGACTCCGGGCCCGGTGTGGAGGAGCAGGACGGTCGGCCGCTCGCGCATCCACGGTCCGTCCGGCGCGAGCTTGGCGCCGTCCACGTCGAAAAAGAGGTCGATCCCGCGCACGGAGACCTTCACGCCGTCCGCTCCTCGGCTTGGGCGCTCGTCAGGTTGAGGAACCGATGAAGCTCCTCGACCGCAGCGGGCGCGTCGCGAAAGACCGAGTGACGCGCGCCGGGAAAGCTCCGGAAACGCACCCCCTCCGGCAGGTGCCGGACGACCTCCTCCACGGAGGCGAGCGGCGCCCAGGCATCGTCCTCGCCGCCGAGCACGAGGATCGGTGCCGAGATGTGGGCGAGCTCGTCGCGAAGGTCGAGCTGGCGTGCCTCGCCGAGCATCCAGCCCATCAGCACGTCCGGACGCCAATCCGCGCGGATGATCACGTCGCTCGTCAGCTCGTAGCTGGAGAGCAGCGGAAAGCAGACGCGGAGGAAGTCCGCAAACGCGCGCTCGTCCATCCCGCCGTAGAAGCGCTCCGCAACCTCGCGGGCCACCGCGCCGCCGAGCCGCTCGTAGACCGCGATCGATCGCTCTGGCACCATTCGCGCCACGGGCGCCGCGAGCACGAGTCCGCCTGCATGCCCCGGATGGCGGGAGGCATAGCGGATCGCGACGAGCGAGCCGAACCCGAGCCCGAGCACGAGCGGCCGCTCGATCCGAAGCACCTCGCAGAGCTCACGCACGTCGTCCGCCCAGCGATCCAGCCTCAGCGCGCCAGGTTCGGCCGGGTCGCTACGACCGCCACCGCGCTGATCGAGGTAGACGACCTGCGCCTTCGGCACGAGCGACGGGCCTACCTGCACCTTGAAGAGGCCGTGGTCGAAGCCCGGGCCGGGATGGAGCAGAAGCACGGTCGGGCGCTCACGCATCCAGGGCCCCTCCGGCACGAGCTTGGCGCCGTCCACGTCGAAGTAGAGCCGCGTGTCGCCGACCGCAATGCGCACCGGGCTAGACTAACCCCGCCCGGTATCCCGATCGCGGAACTGGAGCCTCAGCGAAGATGATCACGAGCGTTCATGTCGTCGGCGCGGGGCGCGTCGGCTCGGCTCTGGCCGCCAGGCTCGCCGAGCGCGGCCTCCTGCTCACCGAGCGCGGTCCGGAGCTCGTTCTGCTCTGCGTCCCGGATCGCTCGATCGCCGAGGTCGCCGGGACAGTGGATCGAGGCCCGTGGATCGCTCATGTGAGCGGCGCAACCCCACTCGCCGCGCTCGACCCCCACACGCGCCGCTTCGGCTTGCACCCGTTGCAGACCTTCACGCGAGCGCGCGGCGCCGAGCAGCTCGACGGAGCGTTCGCCGCAGTCACGTCCGAGACCGATCAGGCGCGGGAGGTCGGCTTCTGGCTCGCCCGCGCGCTCGGGCTCGAGCCGTTCGCGCTGGCCGACGAGAAGCGCGACGCCTACCACGCGGGCGCCGTAATCGCGTCGAACTACCTCGTGACGCTGCGACGCGCGGCCGGATCGCTACTCGAAGCGGCAGATGCGCCACCGGAGTCGCTCGAGCCGCTGATGCTCCGAACGATCGAGAACGGCTTCGAGCTGACCGGGCCGATCGCCCGCGGCGACTGGGCAACGGTCGAGACGCACCTGGCTGCGATCCGCCGCGAGCGACCAGAGCTCGAGCCCATGTACACGGCGCTCGCCTAGACGACGAAAGACCTTCTGTGAGAATCGTGCGCCGGATTGCCGACCTCGGTCCGCTCCACGGCGACATCGGCCTCGTGCCGACCATGGGGGCACTGCACGCCGGGCACGAGTCTCTGATCTTTGCGGCGGGTCTGGACTGCGAGACCGTTGTCGTCAGCGTCTTCGTCAATCCGCCACAGTTCGGCGATGCGGACGACCTCGCCGCCTATCCACGCGACGAGGATCGGGACATCCAGCTCGCCGAGGCAGCCGGTGTCGACGTCCTCTTCATGCCAGAAGCGGAGGAGATGTACCCGCCGGGCTTTCAGACGTGGGTCGAGGTCGAGGAGCTCTCCCGTGGGCTCGAGGGCGAGCACCGGCCAGGCCACTTCCGCGGCGTCGCCACGGTCTGCCTCAAGCTCTTCAACATCGTCCGGCCGCGCTACGCGTACTTCGGGCAAAAGGACGCGCAGCAGCTCGCGGTGCTCCGACGCATGGTGCGCGACCTCGATCTCGACGTAACTGTGACGTCGGTGCCGACGGTTCGCGACTCAGACGGCCTTGCGCTCTCGTCGCGCAATGCTCTGCTCTCCCCCGAAG
>JBPCJB010000055.1:0-3622 GCA_051005735.1 Gaiellaceae bacterium
GAGGAGCGCGTCCTCGAGCGCGTTGACGAGCGTGTCGGTCTCGATCCCCTTCTCGCGCTCGATCGTTCGTACTGCTTCCAGGATCTCCTGAGACATCTCCCCTACTCTCTTTCCTCGGTGTAGACCAAGTTGCCGCGGACGATCGCCTCGTACGGGATCTCGAGCGCCTCGTCACCCGCCCGGACGGTGACGGCGCGCTCGCCGGCGTCGACGACCTCGGCGCGCAGCTTCTTCTTGCGCGAACCAAGCTCGGACGAATCGACGCGGAGCGAGACCTGCCGCCCCACGGCGCCGCGGAAGTGCGCGGGGGTGCGGAGGGGGCGCTCGAGCCCCGGTGAGGAGACGTCGATCGCATAGTCGCGCCGGTAGTCGGCGAGCAGCTCGGTGACGCGGACGCAAAGCGCGTGGTCGACGCCTTCGGGATGGTCGATGAAGACCGTGAAGCGGTCGTCGGCGCTCAGCTCGACCGCGAGCACCTCGACGCCCGGCATGGCTGTCTCCACGTTCTGGCCGATCGCTCTCTGCAGGGTCTTCTCCTTCTCGTGCGTCGCGCTCATTCGCGTTCTCCTCACAAAAAATGGGCGCCGCGCGCCCATTTCGTCCAGCAAGTGAAAATGGTCTCGGCAGTGTAGCAAGCCGCCCGACGGCCGATCACCGGCGGGTTGTCGTCCGAAGCGCTCCGCAGAGGCCGATGTGCCGGCGGCGATTCCATAGCCGTCGAGATTCAGAAACGCCGCCGGCACGGATGCGGATTCACGGGCGCTGGAGGGACTCCTGCCGGGTGTTATCGGGCCGTGGCGCGTCCGCGCCACGTGAGCGTCTGGGTGCCGTCACGAGCGACGACCACCCTGAGCAGCCACTCGCCCGCCTGGGAGCGGCCGACGCCGAGCTTGCAGTCGAACCGCGAAGCGCGTCCGACCCGTCGGCAGACGACGTGGACGTTGTTTACGAGCATGCCCGTCTTCCTGTCGAGCAGGGCGGGCGGAACCCATAGCGCAACCCGTTCCTGCAGCATCATGAGCGTTCGCGCCTCGACCTCGCTCTTCGTGGTGAGCCCGTTCCCCGCGACCCGAGCGGGGGCGGCGGGAGGTTGCTTCGCCTTCGCGGGATTCACGGGCGGGGGACCGGACACGGGCGGTCGCCGCGCCGGCGCAGGCGCGGGCGACGGCGCAGGTGTCGCCGCCTTCGCGGGGGGCGCGAAACGGGATGCGGGCGGAGGCTTCGCGGGGGCGGATGGCGGACGCGCGCGGGTGATCGCGCGTGGCGGCGTCGCGCGGCGCTGAGGGCGAACCTCGGGCGTCGGCGCAGCCGTGGTCGTGACGAGCGGCAAGCGCGAGGTGCCGGGCGCCGCCGGGGCAACGAGGGTTGCCGGATCGTCCACGAGCTGCGCTCGCACCTCGCTCGCGACCATGACGACGACGACTGCGCCGAGCAGCAGCATCGGGATCGCGGTGGCGAAACCGCCGAACCCGCTCGCCATGGCCCTCACCGTGCGACGGCGAACCGCCGGACCGGCAGCGTCGAGCGGGCGCGACGGTCTGAACGCGGCGATCGGACGCGGCTGCGGGCGCCGCTCCGGCGCCTCGCACAATCGCTGGCGGGCGAGCCGCGCCAGCTCCGGGTCGACGAGCACAAGCTCGGGACTCATGACCTCGTCGAGCTCCGGGTGGCTCACCCCCGAATCCTCGCGATTCTCTTTCTCCACGACACCTCTCATTTCTGGCAACGCCAGCCCCCGATCGTACGGAGCCACCCGGACAGCCGGCGGTTCGGCCGTGCGCTATGTGTCAAGAGTAATGGTCACGGGTCCATCGTTCACGAGCTCAACCTCCATCCGCGCACCGAAGACCCCGGTCGCGACCGGGACGCCGAGCGCGCGTAGCGCCTCGCAGAATTGCTCGACGAGCGGCTCCGCCTGTCCCGGAGCGGCCGCCCCGGTAAAGCTCGGCCGGGTCCCCTTCGCGGTGTCTGCGAGCAGCGTGAACTGGCTGACGACGAGGGCGGCGCGGCCGGTGTCGAGCAGCGAGCGCTCGAAACGTCCGTCGGCGGCGGCGAAGATCCGCAGGCGGGCGATCTTCCCCGCCAGCCGCTCGGCGTCCGCCTCGGTGTCGCCGCCGGCGACGCCGAGCAGGACGAGCAGCCCGGCGTCGATCTCGCCGCGCACGTGGCCGCCGACCCGAACGGAGGCGCGGCTGACCCGCTGCACGACAACCCTCACGACGCCGCGGAATATGCCTCACCTGCGACTCGCTTCGCCCAGACGCCGGTTGCCGCGGCGCGCTCGGCGTAGTCGCGGAAGTCGCGAGCGTCGCGGCCGAGGGCGCGCTGGACGCCGTCCGCGAGCCGAGCGTTGCGGCCGTCGAGGACCTCGGTGAAGAGATACCGCACCAGCCACACCGACTCGTCCGCCGCGCCTTGCTCGACCAGCGCCGCGACGTAGTCGTCGACCGACAAGGGGACGAAGCGCACCTCGCGTCCGAATGGTCGCCATGGACGCGGTTGCCGGTCTCCTCGATGGACCCCGAGCGCGGGGAGCGTTTCTCCTGCGCTCGATCCTCGACCCGCCGTGGTCGCTGCGGATCGAGGACGAGGCGCCGCTCACGGTCGTGGCGGTCGTCCGCGGCAGCGCCTTGGTGCTCCCGGACGAAGGCGAGGCCACGTCGCTGCACTCCGGGGACGTCGGAATCCTGCGCGGGCCCGATCACTACACCGTCGCCGATGACGCCGCGACCGCGCCGCAGGTCATCGTCCGTCCCGGCCAGCGGTGCACGACCCCAGAGGGCGACGAGCTCAGCCAGATGCAGGATCTCGGCATCCGCACGTGGGGCAACAACCCGGACGGCGCGACCGTGATGCTCACCGGCACCTACCGGCTGGACGGCGAGGTCAGCGGGCGGTTGCTCCGGGCGCTCCCGCCGCTCCTCGTCGTCTCCAAGGATGACTGGAGCTCCCCGCTGATCCCGCTGCTCGCCGAGGAGATCGGCAAGGACGAGCCTGGCCAGGAGGCCGTCCTCGACCGGCTCCTCGATCTCCTGCTCATCGCGGCGCTCCGCTCCTGGTTCGCGCGCCCCGACGCCGATGCTCCCGGCTGGTACCGCGCCTACGGCGATCCCGTGGTCGGGCGGGCGCTGCGGCTTCTCCACAACGATCCCTCGCACCCGTGGACCGTCGCGTCGCTGGCCGACGCGACCGGGATGTCGCGCGCCGGCCTTGCTCGACGGTTCAACGACCTCGTCGGCGAACCGCCCATGACCTTCCTCACCGGCTGGCGGATCGCGCTTGCCGCAGACCTGCTGCGCGAGCCCGGCGCCACGATCGGCTCGGTCGCTCGGCAGGTCGGCTACGGCACCCCTTTCGCGCTCAGCGCCGCCTTCAATCGCGTCCGCGGGATCAGCCCGAAGCAACACCGCTCCGATGCCCTCCTAACGGTCTGAGTCGTCCGCCGCCGGCGGCTCGAGGTCCATGATCCGGTCGGCATAGCGCTCGGTACCGGGGCTCATCGAGCTCGCGAGCTTGTAGTGGCCGTTCGCCTCGGCGTCCCGGCCCAGCTTCTCGAGCGTCCGGCCGAGCGCGTAGTGGGCGTAGTCGTCGGTCGGCGAGAGCTCGAGGACGACGCGGAACT
>JBPCJB010000056.1:0-8159 GCA_051005735.1 Gaiellaceae bacterium
GTCCACGGATCACGGCCGCGGGCACTCCTCGCAGCTTTCCCAACACGAGCTCCGCCGCCGCGGCGAGCTCGTCCGCGATCGCGATCTGGGTTCCCTGGAGCTCATACCCAGCAGCGTCGCGCCGGCCGGTCAGGTCGAGCAAGGCCGCCACCCCCGCGACGCCGAGCGCGACCTCCGTTGTCCCTTGCCGCCAGGCGCGGCCGAAGGAGTCGCTGACGATCACTCCTACCTCGGCGCCTGCATGCTCGCGCAGACCGGCGCGCAGACCGGCGGCCGATGCGTCGGGATCGAGCGGGAGCAGGATCAGCGTCCCGGCTCCTTTCGCGTTCGAGGCGTCGACGCCGGCCGAGGCGCAGACGAAGCCGTGTCGCGTCTCCGAGATCAGGAGCGGCGGCCGCGAACGGACGATCCGCGCGGTCTCGTCCAGGATCACTTGAACGTGGCGCGGGTCGCGATCGCCCGCGAACTCGATCGCCTGCTGTGAGGCGATCACATCCTCAAGCCGGACGAACCGCCCCTCGGCCTTGGAGACGACCTTCTGCGCAACGACGACGACGTCGCCGTCCTCGAGCCCCCCGGCTCGCTCCGCCGCCTCCGCGAGACGAACCGGGAGATCGTCGCCGGGCTCGATCTCCGGGATGCCCTCGAGCCCGAAGACACGGTACTCGCGGCTCACCGCTTCGGGAGACCGGTGACGCGCAGCCCCGCGTGCGCCTTGTAGCGCTTGTTCACGTTCACGATCACCGCCGTCATCCCCTCGAGCGCGCGGGCGCTCGCGAGCGGGCCGGCATCGACGGCGTTGCCCGAGACAAGGCGCGCGGCCAACTCGAGCGCCATCGCCTTCGCCTCGGCATCGTCACCGCAGACGAGAGCGTCCTCGTCAGGGGGCTCGTCGGCGAGGCTCGCGGCGGCGAGCGAATGGAGACCGGCGACGACGGCTGCGTCGAGCTCGGCCTGAATCCGCTCAGCGATCGAGGTTGGCTCCGGCGTCGGCTTCACCCCGCCCGACCCGAAGCTGAGCTCGGCGCACACCGAGAGCACCGGAGTCGTCCCGATCGCGGCTCGCAACTCGCGCGCGGTGTCGATCGCGGCCTCCGACTTGACGGCGAGCAGGACGAGATCGACGCCGCGAACGGCGTCCTCGTTGGCCGCGCCCTGCGCCCCGAGCGGCCCTGCGGTCTCCTGCGCCCGCTCGGCGTCCCGCGAGCCGATCACGACCTCGACCTCGGCGCCGACCAGTCGCTTCGCGACCGCCTGGCCGAAGCTCCCGGTCCCGCCCACGACGGCCACCTTCACGCAGCGGCCGCCAGCACCGTCTCGGCCAACCGACGCGAGGCGGCGAGATCGGTCATCAGTGTCTGGGTGACGACCGCGCGGATCGCGAGCGGGCCTGTTGGATCGGATTCATCGACGACGAGGGCGTCGATCAGCCCTTCGTAGCAGGAGGCGACGTGCTCGGGCGAGGTGCCGCCGGCGAGACGCGCGAGCATCCGGTCGGCAGGCCCCTTCACCGCGCGGCCGCCGACGAGGGGACTGACGGCGACGCAAGGGACGTGACGGTTGCTCAGCGCCTCACGGATTCCCTCGACCGCGAGAATCGGCCAGATGCTGACGTAAGGGTTGCTCGGCGCGATCACGATCGCATCCGCGCTCTCGAGCGTCTCGAGCACGCCCGGTGCGGCCGCGCACGCACCCACGAATCGCACCCCGTCGACCTCGTCACGGTGCCCGCGCGCGACGAACCACTCCTGGAAGGGGAAGCTGCCGGCCGGGGTGTCGATCCACGTGCGCTGGCGGTCGTCGGTCGCCGGCAGGAGCGGCGATTCGACCCCGGCGGCACGCGCGAGCCGCGCGGTGATTGTGGAGAGCGGCTCGCCTGCTCGCAGCGCCTGCGTGCGCACGAGATGCAGACCGAGATCGCGGTCGCCGAGCCGGAACCAGTCCTCGCCGCCCAGCGCGGAGACGGACTCGAGCGCGCGCCAGCTCTCGTCGGAGCGCCCCCAGCCGCGCTCCTCGTTGTTCAGCCCGGCGAGGGCGTAGAGGATGCTGTCGAGATCCGGCGAGACCGCCATCCCGAGCACCTCGAGGTCGTCGCCGACGTTGCCGATCACGGTCACGTCGGCCGGGTCGATCGCGGTGGTCAGGCCGCGCGCGAACCTCGCGCCGCCGACGCCGCCGGAGAGCAGCGCGACCTTCACAGCGCTCTCAGGACTCCGATGGCCGCCTGCGTTCTCGGCCCGACCCGGAGCGCCAGGCGCTCGAGGTCTGCACGCGTGTCGACGTCGTCGACGAGGTTCGGAATCGCTGCCGTCGAGGTCTCGCAGCGGAGCGAGACGGCGTGGTCGCGGAAGCGGGCTGCGCTACCGGCGCCGTAGAGCGGCGCGAAGAGCTTCGGCCGCGGCAGCGCGAGCGCGTTCGTCGTACCGTCTCTTGCCTCGACGAGGCCGAACGCGCCGAGCTCCGCGGCGCCGGCGAGCGTGCGGACGTCACGAGGGACGACACACGGCAGATCGGCGTTGACGACGAGCGCCGGCCGGTCGGGCAACTCGGCCAGCCCGGCCGCGACCGCCGGGCCCTGGCCGCCGCCCGGATCGTCGACGAGCTCCGCGCCGAGCTTGTCCGCGAGCTCACTCCCCTCCCCGTCGCGCGTCACGACGAGCGTGCGATCGGTGGCGATACAGGCCGTGACGACATCGCCGAGCATCGCGAGCGCGAGCTGGTCGCGGAGCTCGTCCGGAGCGTCGATCCGCTGCTTGCCGGCGAGGCCACGAAACGGGATCACGATTGGGGCCATCACTCACGGAGACTATCCCGCTGTGGACAACGCGACGCTCGCCGAGCGGCTCGAGGCATTTGCCGCGTTACTCGAGCTGAATGGCTCCGGCTTCTACACGACCCGCGCCTACCGCCGTGCGGCGGAGCTGATCCGCTCGACCCCTGCCGACGTGACCACGATCGTCCGATCCGGGCGGGTGCGGGAGCTCAGGGGAATCGGGCCGGGGATCGAAGCAAGGCTGCGCGAGCTCGTCGAGACCGGCGGGCTCGCGGAGCTGCGCGAGCTTGAAGCCGAGGTGATGCCGGAGCTCGTCGCAGTCGGCCGCCTGATCGGGCTCTCGCCCGTGCGGATGCGCCAGCTCGGGACCGCGCTCGATGTGCGCAGCCTGGAGGCATTCAGAGCGGCCGTCGAGGCAGGTCGGCTCGAGGGCGTGCGAGGTATCGGGCCGAAGACGGCGGCCAAGATCCGCGAGGGCCTCACGGGGCTGCTCCACGACGTGA
This sequence comes from Gaiellaceae bacterium, assembly GCA_051005735.1. GTDB lineage: Bacteria > Actinomycetota > Thermoleophilia > Gaiellales > Gaiellaceae > Gaiellasilicea. The sequence continues at coordinate 3,277 of JBPCJB010000056.1, forward strand.
GACCACGTTCTGGGCTGACCCTGAACCGCGCCCGAGCCCTCGTCGATGGTCTCGCCGCCGCGCTCGGCGGGGAGCCGGCCGGGGACCCGCGGCGCTCCTGCGACCTCTCGACTCGACACGCGGTCGTGGTTCCAAGCAACAGACTGTTACTTGGGCTCGAGCGGCTCCCTCAGATCGTGTCCGTGCTCGAGCGGGACGAGGCTCGCGCCGTCGGCGTCACCGTCGAGGGCATCCCGGTCGAAGTGATCGCTACAACGCCGGCGAGCTTCGGAACCGCGCTCCTCAGAGCGACCGGGTCGCCGGAGTATGTGGCGAGCCTGGGGCCGCTCCCCGAAAGAGCCAGTGAGCTGGAGGTGTACACCTACATCGGGTGTCCGTTTCGGCCACCGGAGCTGCGTGAGCTGGACGCGGCCGACCCGCCGCCGGACCTCCTCGAGCTGGAGCACATCCGCGGCGACCTGCACATGCACTCGACCGCCTCCGACGGGAAGGCGACCGTGCTCGAGCTGGGGCTCGCCGCGCGCGGGCTCGGCCACGAGTACATCGCGATCTGCGACCACACGAAAGCCGTTCGGGTGGTCGAGGGCCTGAACGCGGACGGCCTGCGGCGGCAGGCGGAGGAGATCGGCGCCGCGAACAAGGAGCTGGCGCCGTTCCGGATTCTTCGCGGCAGCGAATGCGACATCCTCCCCGACGGCTCGCTCGATCTTCCCGACGATGTGCTCGCCGAGCTCGACTGGGTGCAGATCAGCCTGCACGCAGGCCAACGCGCGGCGGCCGACGAGCTGACGGCACGAGTCGTCGAGGCGATGCGCCACCCCGCTGCGTCGTGCCTCTCGCACCCGCTCGGGCGGATCCTCAATCACCGGCCCGAGAACGCGCTCGACCTCGATCGGGTCTTCGAGGTCGCGCTCGAGACCGGTGTCGCACTCGAGGTGAACGGTCTCCCCGACCGGCTCGACCTCTCCGGCCGGCACGTGCGACGCGCGCTCGCCGCCGGAGTGAAGATCGTCTGCTCGACCGACGCGCACTCCACGCGCGGCCTTGGCAACATGGCGCTCTCGGTCGGAACGGCGCGACGCGGCGGCGCTTGTCGCGACAAGGTCCTCAACACATTGCCGCTCGCGGAGCTGCTCGCTAGGCCGCGGTAGCCCCGGGGCCGCGGGCGCCATACTCACGCACCTCGAACCAGTGGGTCGCGCGGAGCGCCTCGGCAACCTCCGGCTCGGTGTGCTCTGCATAGAAGACGTGATGCTCGAGGTCGCAGCAGATCGCGACATCGGCGAGCGAGACGTGGGAGATCGCCGTCAGCACGTCGACCGGGAGTTGCGCCTCGGCGACCGTGTAGTGCTTGAACTGGAGATCCGGCGCGATCTCCATCAGCATCGGCCAGTCGGGGCAGGTGCGCGTGCTCACTGCTTTGGGGACTTCTGCTCGAGCGTCCAGCTCCCTTCCAGCCGCACCACGCCTCGCTGGTCCCCGGCCGGGTAGACGAGGAAGCCGAGTGCATCGTCGAGCCAGTGGAGGAGCCGGGCGCCCGAAGCGTCGCTCAGCCCGAGGCGGATGTGGAAGCGCCCGTCGGAGAGCGGCAGGCGCTCGATGTCGTAGCGCAGCAGGCGCTCACCGCCGCCGTTCGCCCAGCCGAGGACCGCCGTGTCGACCGTGTCGGACGCGACGAGCAGGCCGCCGTCGTCGCGCAGCTCGAGCAGGAGGAAGGGCGCGGCCATTTCCTCGTTCGCAGCAATCCGCAGACGAAGCGAGAACGGCTCGCCGGAGAGGAACTGCTGCCGCTCGTCGCCGCCGGCGTCGAGGAGCTCGGCCGACACGATCGTCGCCTCACCCGTCCCCCACTCGCGCAGGCCGGCCGCCCGCTCGGCGGGATCGGACTCGGCCGCAAGCACGCGTCTGTAGCGGACGATCGCATCGTGGGTCGGGCCCGAGAGCTCGACGCCGCCGTCGCGCAGCAGCACCGCCCGCTCGCAGAGGCGCTCGACCTGCGTCGCGTCGTGCGAGACGAAGACGATCGTGCCGCCTCGCTGCTTGAACTCGAAGATCTTGCCGAAGCACTTGCGCTGGAACGCCTCGTCGCCGACCGCGAAGACCTCGTCGAGCAGGAGCACGTCCGCGTCGAGGTGCGCCGCGATCGCAAAGCCGAGCCGCATGTACATCCCCGACGAGTACGTCCGCACCGGCCGGTCGATCGCGTCCTCGAGCTCCGCGAAAGCAACGATCTCATCGAAGCGCTCGCGGATCTCGGCCTTGCGAAGGCCGAAGATGGCGCCGTTCAGGAAGACGTTCTCGCGGCCGCTGAAGTCGGGGTGGAAGCCGGCGCCGAGCTCGAGCAGCGACCCGATCCGGCCGCCGGCGGCGACGCGGCCCGAGGTCGGCTTGATGATCCCGGCGATCAGGCGCAGGAGCGTCGACTTGCCGGAGCCGTTGCGCCCGATCAGACCGACCGCTTCGCCCGGCTCGACGTGGAGCGAGACGTCGCGAAGCGCCCAGACATCGGTGGCCTCCGTGCGACCGCGCAGGACGAAGAGCTCCTTGAGCGTGCGCGCCTCCCGTGCGTGGACGCGGAAGAGACGCGAGACCGTCTCGACGCGGATCTCTCCCGTTCTCACGCTTCGGACGGTACCGCGGCGGCCTGTCGAACCAGGCCCGCGAGCACGCGCACGAACGCGGGATCGGCATTCGGCATCTCGATCCGCCGCAGCTCGAGGCCGAGCGCCTGCGCCCGCTCGACGGCCTCGGTATCGAGGTCCCAGCGAATCTCGAGATGGTCGGCGACGAACCCGACGGGGCAGAGCACCACGTCTCGGACACACTTCTCTGCCAGCTCGTCGAGGTGATCCAAGATGTCGGGCCCGAGCCATGGCTCTCCTGTTGCGGACTCGCTCTGGAACGAGAACGACCAGTCGCTGTCGCTCAGCGCTGCGCGCTCAGCGATAGCCGTCGACGTCGCCATCAGCTCGTCCACGTATGGATCACCCTCGTCGAGGATCCGGGCCGGCAGCGAGTGCGCGGTGAAGACGACGTGCGAGTCCTTGTGACAGACTGTTACTAGGCGCTCGGCGAGCAGGGCGATGAAGCCGGGATCGTGGCCCCACCGCTCGACGAAGCGCAGCTCGGCACGGTTGCCGATCGCCTCGTTGAGCAGGCCGCGGTACTTCTCGATCGACATGGAGGAGTAGTGCGGCGCGAGCACGAGCCCGACGATCGTCGTCGCCCCGCCCGAGATCGCACGATCCGCTGCCTCCGTGATCCGCGGCTGCCAATGGCGCATCCCGGTGAACACGGGAAGTCCGAGCTCGACGTCGAGACCCGAGCGCGTCGCCTCGGTGATCTCGTTGAGCGGGTTCGACTCCTCGATCCCGAGCCGGCGGTAGCGCTCGACGAGGCTCTCGAGGAGCTCGGGCCGGATCGGGCGGCCGCCGCGGATGTCCGCGTAGTAGGCGGGCACGTCCTCGATTCGGTCCGGCGACCCGTAGGCCATCAGCACGACCGCGACGGAGCTCATACGGGAACGCGGGCGGTCTGCTCGTGGACGAACGCCCGAAGCCGCCCGAGCACGTCCGGGTCGGTGTCCGGCATCACGCCGTGGCCGAGGTTGAAGATGTGGCCCGGCCGGCCGGCCGCGCGGGCGAGCACGTCCAGGGTCGCGCGCTCGACTCGCTCCCAGGGGCCGAAGAGGAGGGCGCCGTCGAGATTGCCCTGGACGCCCCGATCGTCGCCGACGACGTCCCAGCCCCAGTCGAGCGGAATCCGCCAGTCGAGTCCGATCACGTCGCCGCCGGCGTCGGCCATCTGCCGCAGGAGCGTCGCCGTGCCGGTGCCGAAGTGGATCGTGGGACAGTCGACGGCGGCGAGGATCCGGGCCGAGTACGGCTGCACGAACTCCTCGTAGTCGGCCGGCGAGAGCGCGCCGACCCAGGAGTCGAAGAGCTGAATCGCGTCGGCGCCCGCGCGGACCTTCGCTTGGACGTACGACGAGAAGCCGACGGTGAGCTTCTCCATCAGCGCGTGCCAGACCTCGGAGTGCGCGTACATCAGCCGCTTCACCTGGAGGAACTCGCGGCTCGGCTTCCCCTCGATCAGATAGCCGGCGACGGTGAACGGGCCGCCGCAGAAGCCGATCACGGCCTGGTCGGGACGGAGCTCGTGGCGGACGATCCGGACCGCGTCGAGGATGAACGGCGCCGACTCCTCCGGATCCGGCGTCGTGAGCCGCTCGACGTCGGCAGCGGTTCGGATCGGCTCGGCGATCACGGGGCCGACGTTCTCGACGAGCTCGACATCGACTCCCATCCCGAGGAGCGGGAGCATGATGTCCGCGAACATCACCGCCGCGTCGACGTCGTGGCGGAGCACCGGCTGCAGGGTCACCTCCGCGCAGAGCTCGGGCTCGCGGCAGACGTCGAAGAGCGTGTGCGTCTTGCGGATCTCGCGGTATTCGGGCAGCGAGCGGCCGGCCTGGCGCATGAACCACACCGGCGTCCGCTCGACCGGCTCGAGGCGCGCGGCACGGACGAGCAGGGGAGCCTCGGACACGCGAAGTAGGCTAGCTGCGCCATGAATCGCGTCGGCGAGCATCCCGTTTCGGCCGGCCCGCTCGCAGTCCGCTGGCTCGGCTACGAGCTGCCCGAGCTCCGCGCGGGCACGACGGGAACCGCCCGCCTGCGGCTCCAGAACGCCGGCTCCGCCACGTGGCGCACCCGCGCTCCAACCGGCGTGCTGGCCTCGTACCACTGGCTCGACAGCCGCGGCAACCCGATCGTGTGGGACGGCTTGCGGACTCCGCTCGAGCGTCCGATCGCGCCCGGCGAGACGGCCGAGCTCGAGCTCGCGGTCGGGATCCCCCAGCCGCCCGGCCGCTACCGGCTCGC
>JBPCJB010000057.1:0-14355 GCA_051005735.1 Gaiellaceae bacterium
TCAGCGAGCGGGTCGTCGCCCCCGCGGCCGGGCGGCTGGCTCGGCTCGCGCTCCGCGTGGATCCGCGCGTGACCGTGGAGAGCGTCGGCCTGCGTCTGCTCGCGGCCGGGATGAACCGGAAGCTGACGCCGACGACGTTCCTGGCGGCGAAGGCCGTGCTCGGGGGTGTCGGAGCCCTGTTCGGCCTGCTCATCGGGGTCAGCTTCGGCCCACTCGGCGCGATCGGCCTCGCCGGTCTCTTCGCCGCCGGTGGCTTCATGCTGCCCGGCGTCTGGATCTCCGGCAAGGCGAGGCGGCGGCGCGAAGAGATCCGCTCCGAGCTGCCGGACGCGCTCGACCTTCTCGCCGTCAGCGTCGAGGCAGGGCTCGGCTTCGACGGGGCGGTCGCGAAGCTGACCGAGCACATGGAGGGATCGCTCGCCGAGGAGTTCTCCCTCACGCTCGGGCAGATGCGAATCGGCGAGTCCCGTCAGGACGCCCTCAAGAAATTCGCCGAGCGGGTCGAGACGCCCGAGGTGGGCACGTTCACCCGCGCGATCATCCAGGCGGACCAGCTCGGGATCTCGCTCGGTCGGATCCTCCGGCTCCAGGCCAACGACACCCGGCTCAAGCGCCAGGCGGCCGCTGAGGAGAAGGCGATGAAGGCGCCGATCAAGATGCTCTTCCCGACCGTCCTCTTCATCTTCCCGGCGATGTTCCTCGTGATCCTCGGGCCGGCGCTGATCGCGATCAAGGAAGTCTTCTGATGGCGACGACCGAGCACGAAACCGAGCGAGGCTTCGGCACCGGCCTCCGGGCGCAGCTCGAGCGCCGGCGCGACGGCGAGTCGCCCGCAGAGCCCGCCACCGCGGTGGCTCGGGTCGATCCGCCTCCTGTCGAGCCGCCTCCTGCGACGTTCGAGCCCGAGCAGCAGTGGACCGTCGTCGACACGGTCGAGGCCGACGCGCTCAGGGCCGAGCTGGAAGCGATCCGCGCAGAGCTCGAGGCGACGCTGGCCCGCGAGCAGAGCCTGCGAGCGGACGTCGAAGAGCTCGAGGAGGCGCTCCGCCGCGGTCACATGGACGCCCAGAGCCTCTCGCTGCGCTCCGAGGAGGTCGACTCCCGGGCTGCCAAGATCGCCGCGCTCGAGGCGACGCTCGAGGAGGGCGAGCGCGAGCTCGTCCTCCGCGCGGAAGCCGCCGCGGTCGAGCAGCAGCGCCTCGCTGAGCTGAAGGTCGAGCTCGCCGCGATCGAGACGCGCACGGCTGAGCGCGAGAAGCAGCTCTCTGTCAAGTTCCGCGAGCTCCAGGCCGTCGACCGCGAGCGCGCCGAGGCCGGCGCCGAGCTCGCGAAGCAGGAGGCGTCGATCGCCCAACGCGAGCGGGCGCTCGAGCGACTCCACGCCGACTACGAAGGCCGGGAGGCCGAGCTCGCGGCTCGGATCGAGGCCCGGGAGCTCGTGCTCGCCTCGCGCGAGACCAGCCTCCGCGAACAGGAGCAGGAGCTCGGCGAGCGCGATCGCACGGTTGCCGAGCGGGAGCGCGAGCTCGTCAAGGCCCGGGCCACGATCAGCGCGCGTGAGGAGTCGTTCCAGGCGCGCGAGGCGGAGCTTCGCGCGAGGTCGGACCGGCTCGCCGCCGATCTCGAGCGGCTCGACGAGGCCCGGACGAGCGTGGTCGAGACCGACGGTGAAGTAGTCGCCCGCACCACCGAGCTCGCTGCCAAGGAGAGCGAGCTCGCCGCCAGGGAGGCCGAGCTGAACCGGCGCGCATCGCAGCTCCGCCGCGACGAGGCCGATCAAGAGAGCGCGGCGCAACTGGAGGAGGATGCGCGACGCCTCGACGAGCTTCGCCGCGAGCTCGCCGCCCGCGAGGCCGAAATCAGCTCGAGCGAGACCCTGCTCGAATCGCACCGGGAACGCGTCGAGCGGCGCGAGCAGCGGCTCGGCTCGACCGAGGAGTCGATCTCCGACCGGACACGCGAGCTCGACGAGCGCGAGGGCGAGATCGAGGGCCGCTGGGCCCGCCTCGAGGCGGACTTCGAGCTTCGCGACGTCAAGCTCGAGCAACGGGAGAAGACGATCAACGACCTCGAGGCTCGGCTCGGGAAGAAGGAGACCGATCTCGCCCAGTACGTCGGCCAGCTTCAGAGCCAGATGGAGCGGCGCGAAGCGGACTGGTGGGAGAAGCAACTCGGGCATCCGGTCTCGGCCTCCGAGTAGAAAGCGAGAGGCCCGCGCGTGGGCGGGCCTCTCTTCCGAACGCTCCTTTTCTGGGCCAGACGACTCCTCCGGCGGGCGGAAGAAACGTCTGGAGGGGAGAGGAGGCGCGCCCGGTCGTGTATCCATGTCATATCCGGCGGTCGGATACCAGGGCGCTACACTCATTCTCGTGAGCGAAACCGGCACGATGCGGGTTAAGAGTGGCCTCGCCGAGATGCTGAAGGGCGGCGTGATCATGGACGTCGTCAACGCGGAGCAGGCGAAGATCGCCGAGGACGCGGGCGCCGTCGCGGTGATGGCGCTCGAGCGAGTCCCGGCCGACATCCGCCGCGACGGAGGCGTCTCCCGGATGTCCGATCCGGCGATGATCGAGCAGATCCAGGAGGCCGTCTCGATCCCCGTGATGGCGAAGTGCCGGATCGGCCACTTCGCCGAGGCGCAGATTCTGCAGGCGCTCGAGGTCGACTACATCGACGAGTCCGAGGTGCTGACGCCTGCCGACATCGCGCACCACGTGGACAAGTGGGCCTTTGCGGTTCCGTTCGTCTGCGGCGCGACGAACCTCGGCGAGGCGCTGCGCCGGATCGCCGAAGGCGCGGCCATGATCCGGACGAAGGGCGAGGCGGGTACGGGCGACGTCGTCAACGCGGTCACGCACATGCGAGCGGTCTTCGGCGGGATCCGCCGGCTCGGCGCGCTGCGCGCGGAGGAGCTCTACGCCGAGGCGAAGGAGCTGCGGGCGCCGTACGAGCTCGTCCGCTGGGTGGCTGAGAACGGTCGACTTCCGGTCGTCACCTTCACCGCCGGCGGGATCGCGACTCCCGCGGACGCCTCCCTCTGCATGCAGCTCGGCGCGGACGGGGTGTTCGTCGGCTCCGGAATCTTCAAGTCGGGCGATCCCGCGCTGCGTGCGAAGGCGATCGTCGAGGCGACGACGCACTACGCCGACGCCGAGATCCTTGCGCGTGTCTCAGCCGGTCTCGGCGAGCCGATGGTCGGGATCTCGACCTCCACGCTCGAGCCGAGCGAGTTGCTCGAGACCCGCGGCTGGTAGTTCGCAGCTCGGAGACGCGTGGTCGGGAGCGCGCGAAGAGAATGCTTGTGTTCATTGCGCACAAGCTGCTCTTTCGCTCGTCTCTCGTGACTCTTCGGTAGCAGCTTCTCGGGCACGCTTGGCTCGTGCGCTTCGCCGTTCCCGGAAACGACCCTCGGCTCGTCAAGCTGGTGCGCCGACTCGACCGCGACGGCGTCTCGATGGCGGAGACGTGGCGAGCGGTCGGCGCGGGCGCGAGTCGGCTCGGGCTCCGGCGTCCCGGCTACGGTCTCGTCCGCAAACTGGTCCGGCTCGAGCGCTTTCGGCGCCGAGTCCGGAACGAGACGATCGCCGCGTTGAAGAAGGCCGCCTCGGGATTCGCCGCCGGCCGCGCCCCATTCCGACCGCTGCTCGACGATCTCGAGCGGATCGGCTGGCGTCGGGGGCTCAGGTTCGATCCGCACGGGCCGCCGTAGCCGCGGCGCCCGCGCAGTCATCGCCTAGACGCCGGGGCTCCGAGCTGAGGCGGCCGCATCTCCCTCCTCCTGGCGCTCGTCGCGCGCGGGAGCGCGGCTGTGGCGAGTCTCGCACGCGTTAGGAGCCATGAAGCCGCGCGCGCCGAGACCTTCCAAGCCACGGTTATCGGCCCACGGGAGCTTGCGGGCAACCCGAAGGACGCTTGTGCGTAGTGAACACAAAGCGCTGGTAGGCTCGCAGCGCGTACGAGGACGCAGCCGGTCCGCGGGCAGGGCAGAGCCCACCTCGTAGCTTCGCCGCAGGCCGTTCGATCTCTTTCCCGCCCGAGCACGCGGACACCGGGCCGAATGGGAGGAGGTCGCGGTGAATCTCGAGCAGCTTCGCAAGCAGGCCAAGGAGCTGGTTCGCGCGGCGCGGGCCGGCGATGCGAGTGCGCTCGCGCGCCTTGGCGAGCTGAAGCCGATCCTGGCGAGCGCGCAGCTCGTGCTGGCGCGGGAGCACGGTCACCCGAGCTGGCCGGCTCTCGTACACGCGCTCGAGGCCAACGTGGAGAGCTTCGTCGTTGCGGCAACGGAAGCGAAGCGCCCCCGAGCCGAGGCTCTTCTCGCTGCGCGGCCGGACGTGGAGCGGGATCCCTGGGTGCGACTCGTCCTCGGCCGCGGCTGGGATGGCGATCCGAACTTGGCCAGCGGCCCCCGCGGGTGGTCGCCGCTCCACTACGTCTGCCACTCTGCGTTTGCGAGCGTCGCACTCGCGCGGGAGCTGCTCGAGCGCGGCGCCGATCCGAACGCCTTCTACCCGAACGAGTACGGCCCGATGTCCGTCCTCTACGGCGCCGCCGGTGTCCTCCACCACCCCGAGCTGACCGAGCTGCTGCTTCGATCTGGCGCGGACCCGAACGCCGAGCCGCAGCGCGGCGATGCGCTCTACCACGCCTGCGAGGCCGAGTCGATGGAGTGCCTGCGCCTCCTCCTCGATCACGGCGCCGAGCCGAACGGAACCAACGCGCTTGCCCACGCCCTCGACTACGACCACCTCGAGCACGTGCGCTTGCTCCTGGGCGCGGGCGCCGATCCGAACGAGGGCGCGCTCCTCGCGCATGCGGTGCGCCGCGGGCGCGGGCCAGAGTTCGTTCGTCTGCTCGCGGAGCGGGAAGCGGATCTCGATGCGCTCGGCGGCGAGACGTGGCGCGGCGACGTGCCGCTCCGGACGGCCTATCAGCACGCCCTGCTGCGAGGCCGATCGGACGTCGCCGAGACGCTGGCTGCGCTCGGCGCGTCGACGGACGTCGCACCTTGCGATCTGGCGATCGCAGCGGTCGCCCGCGGCGAGCGGCCGGAAGGAGGTCTGTCGGCCGACCTCGACCCGGACGCCCAGGAGGTGCTGATCCTCGCGGCGCTCGAGGATCGCGTCGATCTCGTTCTGGCGTTGGTGGGGGTCGACTTCGTCGGCGTCGTCGGCGGTAGCCCGGCCGGAACGCTGCTCCACCACGCGGCCTGGGTGGGCGGCGCCGAGGTGGTCGAGAAGCTCCTCGCGGCAGGTGCCGACCCGTCGGCGTCCTCGTTCGCCACGTACTCGACGCCGCTTGGCTTTGCGGCGCTGGGCTCGCAGCACCATGCGCTCCCTGGCCGGGACTACGTGGCCGTCGCAGAGCTGCTCACGAGCGCGGGCGCTGAGGTCGAGCCGCGGTTCCTCGAGGTGGCCGAAGGCGAGCTCACGGCCTGGCTGGAGGAACGGCTCGGCTGAGAGAGCTTGTGTTCATTGCGCACAAACAGCTCTCGCGCGCGCTTCTACACTTGTCCGCATGACGATCGGCGTCCTCGCCCTCCAGGGGAACTTCCGCGAGCACGCGGCGATGTTGCGCCGGCTCGGCGCGGACGTCGTCGAGGTGCGGCTGCCGGAGCAGCTCGACGGGCTCGACGGGCTCGTGATCCCAGGCGGCGAATCGACGGCGATCGCCCGGCTGATGCGCCTCTATGGGCTGGAGGAGCCGGTTCGCCGCTTCGAGCAGCCGATCTTCGGCACCTGCGCGGGGATGATCCTGCTCGACCGGGCGCATCTCGGTCTCGTCGACCTGGAGGTCGATCGCAACGCCTACGGCCGCCAGCTCGCGAGCTTCGAGGCCGATCTGGAGCTGGCTGACGACGAAGAGCCGCTGCGCGGCGTGTTCATCCGCGCCCCGCGCGTGGCAGAGCACGGCCCTGACGTCGAGGTCCTCGCTGAGCACGCGGGCGAGCCGGTCTTGCTTCGCGACGGCCGAAACCTCGTCGCCTCGTTCCATCCGGAGCTGACCGGCGACACGCGCGTGCACGAGAGATTCCTGGAGCTGATCAGAGAGGAGCAGAGTGTCCGGGCATAGCAAGTGGTCGACGATCAAGCACAAGAAGGGCGCGGCGGACGCGAAGCGCGGCCAGCTCTTCACGAAGCTCTCGAAGGCGATCATCGTCGCGGCCAAGGAAGGCGGGCCCGATCCGGGCGCCAACCTCTCGCTCCAGAACGCGATCGAGAAGGCCCGCTCCTACTCGATGCCGAAGGACAACATCGAGCGGGCGGTCGCGCGCGGGGCCGGAACCGACGCCGAAGGTGCCTCCTACGAGACGGTGGTCTACGAGGGCTACGGCCCTGACGGCGTCGCCGTGCTCGTCGAGGCGCTGACCGACAATCGCAACCGGACGGCCTCGGACGTGCGCCACACGTTCGCGAAGAACGGCGGCAACCTGGGAACCTCGGGCGCAGTCGCCTGGCTGTTCGAGCGGCGAGGCGTGGTGCTCGTGGACGCAGAGGCTGTCGACGAGGACGAGCTCGTGCTCGCCGCTGCCGAGGGGGGCGCGGACGACGTCGAGCGCGACGGCTCCACCTTCGTCGTCTCCTCGGCCCCGGAGAGCCTCGCAGCGGTGCGCGAGGCGGTACAGGCGGCCGGGATCGAGATCCAGTCGGCCGAGCTGACGATGATCCCGAAGACGACCGTCGAGGTGGCCGAGGAGGTCTCCGCCCGCAAGCTGATCCGCCTGATCGAGGCGCTCGAGGACAACGACGACGTTCAAGAGGTCTCGGCGAACTTCGACATCCCCGAGCAGGTTCTGGAGGCCGTCGCGGGCTAGGGAAGGAACGTCCGACGGGCTGCCTAACCTCTCCTCGTGAAGGTTCTCGGCATCGACCCAGGGATAGCTGCGTGCGGGTACGGGATCGTCCACGGAAGCGGCGGCCGGATCAGGCAAATCGACCACGGCTGGTGGCAGACCCCCGCGTCGGAGCGCCCGGAGCTCCGGCTCAAGACGATCTTCGAGGGAGTGCAGGCGCTCATTGCGGCGCACGAGCCGGAAGGCGTCGCGCTGGAAGAGTCGTTCGTCGGTGCCGACGCCCGCATCGCGCTCTCCGTCGGGCAGGCGCGCGGCGCCGTGCTGGTCGCCGCCGCGTGCGCCGGAGTCGAGTGCGTTGAGTACGCGCCGGCCCGGGTCAAGCAGGCGGTGTGCGGCTACGGCCGCGCCGAGAAGGCGCAGGTGCAGCGGATGGTCCGCGCGATCCTCGCGCTCGACGCGCTTCCGACGCCGCATCACGCCGCCGACGCGCTAGCCGTCGCGATCTGCCACGCGCTCGCGCCGCCGCTCATGCGGGCCGCCGGATGATCTCGCGGCTGCGCGGAACGCCCGCGGGGCGGAGCGCGGACGGGCTCGTGCTGGACGTGAACGGCGTCGGCTATCTCGTCGCGGCATCTGCTGCAGCACTACGCAAGGCCGACGGCGCCGCAGAGGTCGTCGTCGAGACCTATCTGCATGTGCGCGAGGACGCGCTTCAGCTCTACGGCTTCACGGATGCTGCCGAGCGAGAACTCTTCATGCAGCTCCTGACCGTGAACGGCGTCGGCCCGAAGGTCGCGCTCGCGATCGTCTCCGGCTCGTCGGCGGGCGAGCTGCGCCGCGCGATCGCGCTCGAGGACGTCGCGCGCTTCCAGGCGATTCCCGGAATAGGCAAGAAGACCGCCGAGCGGATCGTGCTCGAGCTGAAAGGAAAGTCCGTGGCCGCCGAAGCACCGGCGGTGGGCACGGTGCTCTCGGTCGAGCGCGATGCTCTCGTCGAGCTCGGCTACACGATGCTCGAGGCCGAGCAAGCGCTGGCGGCGATCGACCCGGAGCTTCCCGCCGAGGAGCGTGTCCGCCTCGTGCTGAGGCAGGCGGCATGAGCGGCCTGCTGGCGCCGGTCCTCGAGGAGGAAGGGGGTGAGGAAGCCCTCGAGATCTCGCTCCGACCGCGGCGACTCCGGGACTTCGTCGGCCAGGAGAGCGTCAATGAGCAGCTCGCGATCGCGCTTGCGGCGGCGAAGGCCCGCGACGAGGCACTCGACCATGTCCTGCTCGTCGGTCCGCCCGGGCTAGGCAAGACGACGCTCGCGCAGATCGTCCGCGAGGAGCTCGGGGTCGGAATCCGCACCGTCGCCGGCCCGGCGCTCGAGCGCAAGGGCGACATGGCCGCGATTCTCACCGGACTCGAGGATCGCGACGTGCTCTTCGTGGACGAGATCCACCGGATCAACCGCGCGATCGAGGAGATCCTCTACCCGGCGCTCGAGGACTTCCGGCTCGACATCATCGTCGGTCAGGGGCCGGCCGCCCGGACGCTCACGCTCGACCTGCCGCCGTTCACGCTCGTCGGCGCGACCACGCGCACCGGCCTTCTGACGACGCCGCTGCGCGACCGCTTCGGGATGACGTTCCGGCTCGGCTACTACGACGCCGAGCAGCTCGGCGCGATCGTCCACCGCTCCGCGGGGATCTTCGGGATCGCGATCGAGGACGACGCGGCCCGTGAGATCGCGCGTCGCTCGCGCGGCACGCCCCGCATCGCGAACCGGATCCTCCGCCGCGTGCGCGACGTCGCCGAGGTTCGCCATCAGGGCGCGATCACGAACGGGATAGCCCGCGAGGCGCTCGAGCTGCTCGAAGTCGACGACGAGGGCCTCGAGCGAACGGACCGGGAGCTCCTCCACGCGATCGCGCACAAGTTCGACGGCGGCCCGGTCGGGCTCTCCACGCTCGCGGTCACGCTCGGCGAGGAGACGGACACGATCGAGGACGTCTACGAGCCGTATCTGCTCCAGCTCGGCTTCCTCCAGCGCACCCCGCGCGGCCGCGTGATCACGAAGCTCGGCCGCGCGCACATAGGTGCGCCGGCGGCTTCCGAGCCGCGCCTCTTCGACGACGCCTAGCCGGCGAGCTTCGACTCGATCACGCGTCTGCCTTCTGGATGTCGGGCGGCGTCGCGAACAGATCGTCGGCCTTAGCCATTAGCGCCTCGGCCACCTTGCCCCAGAGCCCGCGTCGCGGCCCGCGCGGTTCGGGCGCCCTTGTGTTCATTGAACACAAGGTGTCCGCCGCTCGACCGCTCCCGTAGGCTCGAAGGGTGAGTCACCCGGATCTGCCCGCGGAGCAGGCCTACGTCGACTGCGCCTACGCAGCGCTCGACGAGATGCGGGACGTCGTCTCGCGGGCGGCGAACGCGACCGACCAAGAGGTGGCCGCGCTCGCGCTCGAGGCGTGGAGCGTGAGGCGGCTCGTCACCTACGAGGACGCCGAGCGCGGCCTGCTCTTCGGCCGGCTCGACTTCGACGACATCGAGCGACCGCTCTACGTCGGTCGCCGCTGGGTTCAGGACGAGGAGCAACGGCAGCTCGTCGTCAACTGGCAGGCGCCCGCGGCGCGACCGTTCTACACCGCAACGCCGGTCGATCCGCAACGCGTCACCCTGCGCCGGCGCTTCCGCACCGCCGGCCGGCGGCTGACCGACATCGCCGATGAGTCTCTCGACGGCTCCACGCTCGACGGCGCGAGCGTCGGCGACTTCCTGCTCGAGGAGCTCGATCGCAGCCGCGAGACACACATGCGCGACGTCGTCGCGACGATCCAGGCCGACCAGTACCGGCTGATCACACATGCCACCGACCGGCCGCTCGTGATCCAGGGCGGGCCCGGAACCGGCAAGACCGCGGTCGGCCTGCACCGCGCGTCGTGGCTCCTCTACTCCCACCGCGACGGGCTGGCGCGCTCCCGCGTCCTCGTCGTCGGCCCGAACCGGCTCTTCATGGAGTACGTCTCGCACGTCCTGCCCGCGCTCGGCGAGCACGCCGTCGAGCAGCGGGCCGTCGCCGAGCTGGTAGACGCTGCGGCCGCGACGCTCAGCGACCCGCCGGAGGTAGCGCGGATGAAGGCCGACACGCGGCTCGCCGAGGTGCTGGCCTGCGCCGTCGAGCTCCGGCTCGAGAGCGACCCGGATGAGATCAACCTGCGCCTGGAAGGCGAGTACGTCCGCGTTCGAGTGCGCGAGATCGTCGAGCTCCTGCGCGAGGCGCGCGAGCGAGACGGGACGAACGCGATCGCTCGCGAGCGATTCCGGATGGCGCTCGTGCGCCGGTTCTACCTCGCCTACTCGGAGACGCTCGGCGGAAGCGCCGTTCGCGACGGAGAGGAGATCGAGAAGGCGTTGAAGGCGAACGGCTATCTCGGTCGGATCCTCGAGCGGGCGTGGCCTGCGCTGGCGCCTGAGAAGCTCCTGCGGGCGCTCTTCACTCAGCCGGCCTTCTTGGCCGAGGCCTCCGCCGGGATCCTGACCGAGGAGGAGCAGGCCCTGCTGCGACGCCGCGGCACGGGCTGGAGCGACGGCGATCTGGCGCTGCTCGACGAGGCCAACGCGCTCGTCGGGACACCTCCGCGGAGCTACGGCCACGTGATCGTCGACGAGGCGCAGGACCTGACGCCGATGCAGCTGCGGATGATCGCGCGGCGGGCGCGCGAAGGCGGGCTAACGCTGCTCGGAGACGTTGCTCAGGCGACCGGCGCGGTCGTCTACCGAAGCTGGGACGACGTGCTGCCGCACTTGCCGCACGCGGAGGAGGCGGAGATCGAGGAGCTCCGGCACGCCTACCGGGTGCCGCGCGAGATCATGGACGTCGCCCTCCCCTTGCTCGACGTGATCGCGCCGGACGTCGCCGCGCCGCTCTCGTATCGCCGGGGCGCGGCTGAGCCGCTCGTCCTTCGCGTACCGACTGGAGAGCTGCTGCGGGAGGCGTATCGAGAGGCAGCTCGGCTCGCGAGAGAGGACGGTCTCGTCGCGGTGATCGTCCCAGACGAGCTGCGCGAGCCCGCTCTCGCCGACGAGGCGGCCTACGAGGGCGTTCCGCTGCTCACCGCCCGCGGCGCGAAGGGGCTCGAGTTCGACCACGTGATCGTCGTCGAGCCGGCGCTCCTCGCGGAGCGCGAGCAGGGTCTACGAGAGCTCTACGTCGCGCTGACCCGGCCGACGAAGACGCTCATCATCGTCCACGCCCGCGAGCTCCCGCGGGAGCTGCGCCGGACGGCATAGAGTCGCGGCTGTGCCGGAGCTCTGGACACCCGGGATGGCCGGACCGCTCGAGGAGCTCGTCGGCCGCATTCACCGTCGGATCGAGGCCTTCGCGGCCGAGCACGGGGTGGAGGCGATGGTTGAGATCGAGCTCTCCGACGGCGCTCTCCACCGACTCGAGTCGATCTCGGCGGAGCCCGGCTTCGGCTTCGTGACGTTGCGGCCGCACACTGCGGAGGGCCCGCAGGAGCTGATCGTCCCGCTCGGCGCGATCCGCCAGCTCACGATCGGCGCGGCCGAGCCGGAGCGGCGGATCGGCTTCTCGCTGCCGACGGCGTAGGGGTGGCCGGGGTCAAAGCCCCGGGGTCAAAGCCCGGACGCGGCCCTTCCGGACGGTTCGGGCGAGGGTCAGCAGGCGCGGCGCCACGGCGAGCGCGACGATGTCGAACCAGACGTAGCCGGAGGCGACGCCGCTCGGAGGATTGCCCAGCGAGACCGACGTGCCGGGAATCTCGGCCGCCCAGCGCCAGGTTCCGATCGCCGTCCCGTAGAGCTCGAGCCAGGCGACGACGAGGAAGACGCCCGCGTAGATCTCAGGCGCGCGACCTCGGAGCAGGTAGATGGTGAGGAGCGCTGCGCCGAGTGCCCCGCCGACATCTGCGCGGGGGAGCACGGTGATGCCGGCAATCCCCCAAGTGAGCACGAGCACGAGCGCCACCCGGACGAGCCATCCTTGTAACCACCTGTGACTTGCCACGCCGGCCAGCGCGGCACCGGCGAGATAGACGAGCCCGTGGGCGGGTGGGACGAAGCTCGGCAGATTCTCGAGCCGGTAGGTGTAGACGCCCCAGACGAGCGATCCGACGATTTCGGCGCAGGTCGCGACGACGACCACGACGAGCGCCTGCGCGCGGAGCTCGGCCGGGGCCTGCCGGCAGGCGAGCCAGAGAGCAACCCACGTCAGGGACCCGAGCGCGAGCTGCTGCCGGGCGTCGACCTGCGTGTCGACCGCGAGCACGGTCCCTAGCCAGGCGACCAGAAGCCCGGCTCGGAGAAGCTGCGAGCGACGCATGTCCACCCAGCCTACAACCGTCGTCGAGAGGCGAGAACGACTGGTAACGACTACGGGAAGCTGCTACAAGCAGTAATTGCATTCCCCTGTCCTGCGGCGACAAGGAGACCCCGATCCGTCAGCTCACGCTCAGGGTGCTCGATGAAGAGGCTGCCGCGGCCGCCGCGCGCGCCGAACCGAGCCTGACCCGCACGCGCCTGCTCCAGAGCGCCGTCGTCGGGGGCGGAGCGGTGATCGCGGGCGGGGTGCTGCTGGGCGGGTTGCCGGCCCTTGCGAGCGCCGCCCGCTCTCCGGAACAGGACGCGCGGATTCTCAACCTGGTGCTGCTGCTCGAGGAGCTGGAGGCGGCCTTCTACGGCGACGCCGAGGATCGCGGAGCGCTGCGCGGGGAGCTGGCGGAGTTCGCCCGGATCGTCGGCGACCACGAGCGCGCCCACGTCGCGTTCGTGCGGAAGGCTCTGGGCGACAAGGCCGAGGCGAAGCCGCAGTTCGACTTCGGCTCGACGACGAGCGACCCCGATCGCTTCGCGAGCACCGCGGCGATGCTCGAGGACACCGGGATCGCCGCCTACAACGGGCAGGCCGTGAACCTGACGAAGCCCGTGTTGAAGGCCGCTGCGACGATCGTCTCTGTCGAAGCGAGGCACGCCGCCTGGATCCGCGACATAGTCGGTCAACCGGCAGCGCCGGACGCGACCGACGCGCCCGCGACCGAGCGTCAGGTGCGGGCGGCAGTCGCCAAGACCGGCTTCGTGAAGGCCGGAGGATGAGTCCGCCGCTCAGTGCCGGTTTCGAGGTCGCGCTCGACGAGCTCGACCGCGACGGCGCCCTGCGCGAGGCCCACTCCCGGCTCCCGCGGAGGCGCTTCCTCGGCCTCGCCGCCGCCGGCGCCGCGGCGTTCGGCGGGCTCGCCGCACCGGCCCGAGGAGTGACGAAGAACGACATCGCGATTCTCAACTACGCCCTCGCGCTCGAGTATCTCCAGTCGGCCTTTTACACCGAGACCGAGCGTGTCGCCGCGGTCCGAGGGCAGGCTGCTCGCGTGGCCCGAGTGGTCGGCGCGGTGGAGCGCGCGCACGTCTCCGCCTTCCGCGAGCTGCTCGGTCGGAAGGCGCTCAAGCGGCCCACGTTCGACTTCCGCGGCACGACCGAGGATCAGCAGGCGTTCCTGAAGACCGCGGTCGCCTTCGAGGATCTCGCGGTCGCCGCCTACAAGGGCCAGGCGCATCTGATCGAGTCGGACGCCGTGCTCGCGGCTGCGATCTCGATCCACTCCGTCGAGGCGAGGCACGCTGCGTGGGTGCGTCACCTCTTCGGGATCCGGCCCGCCGCGAGCGCCTTCGACGCGGCGAAGCCGAAGGCGGAGATCGACCGGATCGTCCAGTCGACGTCGTTCGTCGTCGCGCGCCCGCGAACACGTGCGAGAGGTGGGCCGAGATTCACCGGCTGATCCTGCCGGTCCTTCTCGCCCTCGTCCTCGCGGCCGCCATGGTCACCGCCGCACTGATCGCGGTCTCGACTCGCGGAGGGGACGACCCGAGCACTGCTCCCGGCAAGACCCCGGCACGCGCCGAAGCCCCGGCGCTCGCGGCAACCCCGGCGCCGGCGCTCCGGATCGACGCTCCGGTGCCTTTGCGGGCGACCCGCGACCTGGCCTACTGGGCGCCCGTCGCGCGTCCAGTCGCAGCGCGCTCGGCGCCGGCTGCGACCGCGCCCGAGGTCGGCCGGCTCGCGAGGCTGACGCCGGAAGGGACCGCGAACCTCGTCCTCACGCTCGGCCGGCGGAAGGACGCTCGAGGAACGATCTGGACGCGCGTCCGGCTTCCCGTCCTGCCGAACAACACCATCGGCTGGGTGCCCCGCGCGACCCTCGGAGGTCTCACCGCGGTCCGGACGCGTCTCGTCGTCGACCTCGGGAACCTGACCGCGACGCTCTATCGAGGCGGACGGCAGATCTTCCGTGCGCCCGTCGGGGTCGGCCAGTCGCAATGGCCGACGCCGCGCGGCGAATTCTACGTCCGCAACCGGCTCACGAGCTACAGCAACCCATTCTACGGCCCGATCGCATTCGGGACGAGCGCGCGCTCCGCCGTCCTCACCGACTGGCCGGCGGGCGGCTTCGTCGGGATCCACGGCACGAACCAGCCCGACCTCTTGCCGGGCCGGATCTCGCACGGATGCATCCGACTCCGCAATCCGGACATCCTTCGACTGGCGCGGTTGCTGCCGATCGGCACGCCGC
>JBPCJB010000058.1:0-3285 GCA_051005735.1 Gaiellaceae bacterium
CGAGCAGGAAGCGGGCGTTCTCGATCTCGGGGATCGAGTTGGTGGAGGCGCCTCTGCCGAACGACCTGACCAGGCCGTAGAGGGTGGGAGCGTGTCAGGTGGCCTCGCAGGAGTGGACGGAGTTGGTGCCGAGGCCGATCCGGGCGAGCTTCTGGATCAGGTAGTTCTCCTCGTTCGTCAGGCGGGCGGAGGCGAGGACGCCGATCGCCTGCGCCGAGTGGCGGCGGATCACCCCCTTCAGCCCGTCGGCGGCTGCGGCGAGGGCTTGTTCCCAGGTCGCCGGGTGAAGCTTGCCGTCCTCGCCGCGGATGAGCGGCTCGGTCAGGCGGTCGGGGTGGTGGACGAAGTTGAAGGAGAAACGACCCTTGACGCAGAGGTCGCCCTCGTTCGAGACGTACTCCGGCTTCGAGGTGACCTTGACGATCCGCTTCGTCTCGGGATCGACGTTGAGGTCGATCTGGCAGCCGACCCCGCAGAAGGTGCACGTCGTCTTCGTCTGCTCGAGCTGCCGTTCCTCCACGCCGGCGCCCTCGAGGAACTTCTCGTAGATCGCTCCCGTGGGACAGACGGAGAGGCAGCCGCCGCAGAGCTCGCACTCGGTGTCGAGCCAGGAGCGCTCCCAGGTCGGCACGATTCGCGCCTCGGGCCCGCGGCCCTCGAGCGAGAGCGCCGAGCACTGCATCACCTCCTGCGTGTAGCGGACGCAGCGGTTGCAGAGGATGCAGGTGTCGGGCTCGTAGCCCATCAGCCGGTTGCGGTCGGCGTAGGGCTCGCGCTTCGCATCGGGCAGGATCAGCGGCGCCTCGGCGCCGAGCTCGCGCGCGAGGTCGACGAGCTCGTTCGGGCGCCCGCCGGGATCGGCGTTCAGATGCTCGGAGAGCAGCATCTCCGTCAGCGTCTTCTGGAGCTGCGGAACATTCGAGTCCGTCGAGACGACCATCCCCTCGGTGACACGTGTGGCGCAGGCGGGCAGTGGCCGCGGCGACCCCTCGACCCCGACGACGCACATCCGGCAGCCCCCATACGGATCGAGCTTGTCGTCGTGGCAGAGCGTGGGGACGAAGACGCCGTTGCGCGCCGCCGCGTGGACGAGCAGCTCGCCCTCCTGCGCGCTCGCCGGCCGGCCGTCGAGGGTGAACTCGATCACGCCGTCGCCGGCTCTCCGAGTGGGGCCGGGCCGAGCGGAGCGAAGAGCTCGGGCCAGCGCTCGAACGCGTTCCGCACCGGGTACGGCGCGGCCTGGCCGAGCCCGCAGATCGAGGTCAGCGTCATCGCGTCGAGCCATTCTTCCACCTGCTCGCGGGACATCGCCGCACGGCCGTGCTCGAGCTCCTCGCAGACGTGGTGGAGGGCACGGTTCCCGATTCGGCACGGAGTGCACTTCTGGCACGACTCCTCGGCGAAGAAGCGCATCGTCTCGGCGAGCAGGCGGAGCGGGGAGTACTCCTTCGGGAACACCTGAACCGCTGCCGAGCCGACGCCGCAGCCCCACCTGGTCAGCGCCTCGCGGGTGAGCGGAACGTCGAGCGCTTCAGGCGGCAGGATTCCGCTCGCTGCCCCACCGGGGACGATCGCGCCGGGCTCGCCGACGAGCCCGCCTGCATAGCCGTCGATCAGCTCGCGCAGCGTCACGTCGAGCGGCGCCTCGTAGCAGCCGGGCTTGCCAACGGCGCCGGAGACGGACCAGAGCCGCGTCTGCTGCCACTCGCCGCGAAGGATTCGCGCGACGTGGGCCAGCGTCTCGACGTTGTTGATCAGCGTCGGCCGGCCGAGGTAGCCGGACTGCGCGGGAAACGGCGGTCGCAGTCGCGGCATCCCGCGCCGCCCTTCCATCGACTCGAGCATCGCGGTCTCCTCACCGCAGATGTACGCCCCGGCGCCGATCACGAGCTCGACCGAGAGCCCTCGTTCCGAGATCGCCTGCTGCAGTACGCCCCGGGCTGTGGCGTACTCCTCGCGCAGGTAGATGTAGGCCTCGTCCGTCTCGCAGAAGCGCATCGCCGCGGCGAGCCCCTCGAGCAGGAGCTGCGGACGAAGCTCCAGCACATAGCGGTCCTTGATCGTCCCCGGTTCCCCTTCGTCGGCGTTGACGATCACGACCCGCGGGGCGCTCTCGTGCCGGACGGCGTCCCACTTGCGCCAGGTGGGGAAGCCCGCGCCACCCATTCCTGTCAATCCGGAGGACTCGAGCCGCGCGAGCACGTCGTCCTGGGTCAGCTCCGGCGGGTTGCGCATGTCGTCAGGCTCGAGCAGGAAGCCGTTCGTCGAATGGGTGACGCCGCCGACCACCTCGTCGCCGTGGAGGACGACCGGCGCCAGGTCGCAGTGGCCGAGGCACGGGACCTCGATCGCGCCGGCGCCGAGTTGCTCCCGCGCGCCGCGCGAGTCGCAAACGGGGCCGGTGCAGACGCGCACCGCGTCGACCGGCGCCTGGAGGAACGAGTAGAAGGACGTCACCTCGTGCACGTCGCCGTGCCGCAGGCGCATGTGGTCGGCGAGCGCATCCGAGAGCTCCGGCGTGATCGGCCCGACCTCCCGTCGTAGCCGGCCGAGGTTGTCGAGCAGGCGAGTGCGCTCTCGCGGGAGCGTCTCGAGCAAGCTCGCAAGCCGGAGCACGTCCACCCTTCGAGTCTAGTCCGGCGGGCGGCGCAGCTTCTTCGTCGCGCCGCGGCGTTTCTTCGACTCGAGCCGCCGCTCCTTCGCCGCCTTCGACGGCCGCGTGGGCACGCGCTGCCGCTCCACCTTCAGCGCCACCCTGAGCTGCGCGACGAGCCGTTCGGTCGCGAGCTCGCGGTTGCGAAGCTGGCTCCGCTCGTCCTGCGCGACAGCGCGCAACGTCGGACCGACCCTCGCGAGCACACGGCGCTTCTGGGCATCGGTGAGCGCCGAGGACGACTCGACCTCGAACACCGCCTCGACCCGCGTCTCCGAGGTATTCGCGTGCTGGCCACCCGGCCCGCTGGAGCGGGAGAAGCGGAAATCGAGCTCGGCGAGCGGCAGCACGACCGATCTCGTGACCCGAATAGACTCACGCTCCATGGCGGCCATTCTGCTCGACGTGGACGGCGTGCTCCACGTCTCCGGCGAGCCGATCCCCGGCGCCGTGGCGGCAGTCGCGCAGCTCCGCAAGGTCGGGCACCGGCTTCGCTTCGTCACGAACAACTCGACACGTGCCCGCGCGACCCTGGCGGAGGAGCTGAGGGCGATGGGCTTCGAGCTCGACGACGAGGAGTTGCAGACAACGCCGGTCGCAGCCGCGCGCGCGCTCGAGGGTCGGCGCGTCTA
>JBPCJB010000059.1:0-11737 GCA_051005735.1 Gaiellaceae bacterium
GAGGGGCTCACCGGCAAGGTGCTGAAGTGGCCCGAGCGCGCCGAGATCGACACGCCGGTGCAGGAATCGCTCATCGTCGAGCTCTACTCCAAGTAAGGCTCCACTCAAGGAAACGGAAGGGATTGTCTTGGCTACACGCACCAGCTTGATGGACTTCCAGGTCCCGAAGATCGTTCACGAGGAGATCAACGAAAGTCGGGGGATCTTCGTGATCGAGCCGCTCGACCGCGGCTTCGGCTACACGTTCGGCAACTCGTTGCGCCGCGTGCTGCTCTCGTCTCTCGAGGGCGCCGCCGTCACCGCCGTCAAGATCGAGGGCGTCGCGCACGAGTTCACGACGCTGCCGGGGGTCAAGGAGGACGTCACTGACGTCATCCTCAACCTGAAGAACCTGATCTGCCTCCTCCACGGCGAGTCGCCCGAGGTCGAGGTGCACATCGCGAAGAAGGGCGCCGGCGCAGTCACCGCCGCTGACATCCAGGCGCCTGCGGATCTCGAGATCCTCAATCCGGAGCTCGTGATCGGTCATCTCTCCGACAAGGGCAAGCTCGAGATGACGCTCACGATCGGCCGCGGGCGCGGTTACGTTCCGGCCGAGCTCAACCGCGGCCCCGAGCAGCCGATCGGCGTGATTCCGATCGACTCGATCTTCTCGCCGGTTCGCCGCGTGTCGTACGACGTCGAGGCGGCCCGGGTCGGGCAGCGCACGGACTACGACAAGCTCCGCCTCGATGTGACGACCGACGGCTCGCTCGAGCCGCGCGAGGCGATCGGCCAAGCGGCCGAGATCCTGATCCGCCAGCTTGCGATCTTCACCGATCTCGACCGGATCGAGGGCTTCGGCGAGACCGCGGTCGCCGAGTCGGGGATCGAGGCGCCCGCCGCCCACGGGATGGAGAACTTCCCGATCGAGGAGCTCGAGCTCGGCGTCCGCTCGTACAACTGCCTGAAGCGCGTCGGGATCGAGACGATCGGCGATCTCGTGACCAAGTCGGAGAACGAGCTCGCTGCGATCCCGAACTTCGGCAAGAAGTCGATCGAAGAGGTCAAGGAGACGCTGCAGTCGCACGGGCTCAACCTTCGAGGGGACGAGTAAGAGGTCATGCGGCACGCCCGCACAGGCAAGAAGCTGGGGCGCGACTCGGCACATCGGAAGGCGCTGTACTCGAACCTCGCGGGCGCCCTACTCGAGCATGGACGGATCCAGACGACCGAGGCGAAGGCCAAGGCCGTCAAGCCGTTCGCAGAGAAGATGATCACCCTGGGCAAGCGCGGCGATCTCTCGGCGCGGCGCAAGGCGCTCTCGGAGCTCCGCTCGCCCGAGGTGGTCAGCCAGCTCTTCGCCGAGATCGCGCCGCGCTTCGCCGATCGCCCGGGCGGCTACACGCGGATCATCAAGCTGGGCGCGCGCCAAGGCGACGCGGCCGAGATGGTGTACCTCGAGCTCGTGGACTACGAGCCCGAGACGGCGTCCGCCGCAGGCCCTCAGCGCCCGGCCTGAGGAGGGTCTGACGAAATACCGGCTGTGCCCGTCTCGGCACGCTGGGCACGCTGTGGCGGCGTCCTCGGTCGCGTCCATACCTACGGGTATGAACGCTCCCTGCGTCCTTGCCACAGCGCACCCATCGCACCGAACCGAACGAGCGGCATCCGCCAGACCCTCCTAGCTGGGGACGAAGAGTCACTGTCTCGTCACGAAGGCGCGCAGATTCTGCGTGCCTTCGTCGTCTAGCCTGAATCCAGGGGGCCGCGCGCCCCTCGGGGCACGTTGGGGTTAGGCTCGCGGGATGAGGATCGAAGGGCTCGTCTTCGCGGGGATCGCCAGTCCGGACGCAGCCGGGCTCGCCGGCTTCTTTACCGAGGTGCTCGGCGTCGAGAGCCTTCGGGAGGACGGCTACATCCGCTTCGTGTTCCCGAACGGCTCCTCGATTGCGGTCGTGCCGCCGGACTCGGTCGCGCCGCCCTCGGACACGCATCTCGGCCTTCTCGTCTCCGACGTCGAGGTCGCGACCGCCGAGCTCGCCGCCTGCGGGCTCGAGTCCGACGGCGAGCTCCAGCAGAACGACGAGTACCGCTACCGGCACTTCCGCGCTCCCGACGGGCGCGTGTTCGAGCTGCTCGACCGCCGGCCCTAGTGGCCTTCCTCGTCGCGCTGGGGCTCGCGATCTTCGTCCTCCCGTCTCCCTGGGGTGTCGTCGCGGTCGGCGTTGGCGGAGCCTTCGAGCTCGTCGAAGCCTGGTTCCTGTGGCGGTGGTCGCACCGGCGGGCACCCGCGGTCGGAGTGGAGGCCTTGATCGGCGTCCGGGCCGTCGTTGTCTCGCCGTGCCGCCCGTTCGGGAGCGTCCGCGTCAAGGGCGAGCTTTGGCAGGCCCGCTGCGATGAGGGCGCCGACGAGGACGCGGTCGTCGTGGTTCTCGCCGTCGAGCAGCTCACGCTCGTCGTGGAGGTCGCATGAGGCTGAAGTTGACGCTCGAGTACGACGGCACCGGCTTCCGCGGCTGGGCTCGGCAGGCAGGAGCGAGGACGGTCGAGAGCGCCGTTCGAGAGGCGTGTGACGAGCTGTTCCGGTCGTGGTCGAGGCTCGCCGTCGCCGGCCGCACGGATACCGGCGTGCATGCGCTCGGTCAAGTGATCAGCGTCGAGGTCGAGGGTGGGCCGCCTACAGACCGCGTGGCGCGGGCGCTGAACGCGCTCCTGCCCGACGACGTGGCTGTCGTGCGGGCGGAAGAGGCGACGGCAGACTTCGACGCTCGGTACTCGGCCCGTGGGCGCAGCTATCGCTACCGGATCCTCAGCCGCCGAGTGCGGTCGCCTTTTCTGGCTCGGCGTGCTCTCTGGTGGCCGCGGCCGCTCGACGAGGAGACGCTCGCGGATTCGGCTCGCCTCCTGCTCGGCGAGCACGACTTCACGGCTTTCACACCGGCCGAGACCGAGCACACGAGCTTCCGGCGAACGATCACCGCTTCCGCCTGGGAGCGCCGGGGCGACGAGCTTCAGTACACCGTGACCGCCGGCAGCTTCCTCCGGCACATGGTGCGAACCCTCGTGGGGACGATGCTCGAGCGCTCGCCGGACGAGCTCGCGCGGCTGCTCGAGGCGCGCCCGCGCAGAGAGGGCGGGCTGACCGCTCCCGCCTGGGGCCTGTATCTCGAGCAGGTCGAGTACGACTAGCATCGGGAGGATGCGGTACCCGGTCGTCCTCTTCGATCTCGACGGCACGGTCATCGACTCCGGCTCGATCATTCTCGCCTCGATGCGGCATGCGGCGAAGACCGTGCTCGGCCGAGACGTGCCCGATGAACAGCTCGTGGCCGCCGTCGGCGGGCCGGGCCTCGTCGAGCAGATGCGGCTCCTCGATTCAGACCGGGTCGACGAGCTCGTTGCGTGCTACCGCGAGCACAACGAGCCGCTCCACTCGGAGCTCGCCGAGTGCGCGGGGATGACCGATGCGCTCACGACTCTCAAGGGAGAAGGCCGGCGGCTCGGGATCGTCACGGCCAAGCGCCGCGCCACGGTCGACATCGCCTTTCGGTATCTACCACTCGAGGCGTTCTTCGAAGTGGTCGTCGGCTCCGACGATACGGAGCGGCACAAGCCTGATCCGGAGCCGCTGCTCTACGCGCTCGAGAGCCTCGGGGCGAGCGCCGACAGCGCCGCATACGTCGGCGACTCCCCGTTCGACGTGCGTGCCGCGAAGGCGGCGGGCATGCACGCTGTGGCGGTCACCTGGGGCGGGATCCATCGCCGCGAGCTGCTCGAGGCGGAGGAGCCCGATGCGATCGTGAGCGACACGGAGAGCCTCCTTGCCGCCCTCTAGCCGACCCGCAGAGCTCCGCGAGCTGCTCAAGCGCTACGGCTATGCCTACCACGTCCTCGACGACCCGGAGGTTCCGGACGCCGAATACGACCGGCGCTTCGACGAGCTGCTCGAGCTCGAGAGCGACCTCTCGGACGGCGAGATCCCACCAGACTCGCCGACCCGTCGGGTCGGAGCGCCCGCCTCCGAGGGCTTCAAGAAGGTGGCGCACCTGACCCCGATGGGCTCGTTGGACAAGGTGACGACCGACGATGCCCTGCAGAAGTGGGCCGACGACGTGCGCAAGCGGCTCGACTCGGACGAGCCGGTCGCCTACGTGCTCGAGCCGAAGATCGACGGGCTTGCAGTCAGCCTGCTCTACGAGCACGGCGTCTACGTCCGCGGGGCCACCCGCGGCGACGGCCTTCGCGGCGAGGACGTGACCGTGAACCTGCGGACGATCGACGCGATTCCGCTCTCGCTTCGCGGCGGCGACCCGCCCGCGGCGCTCGAGGTCAGAGGAGAGGTCTATATGCCGCTCTCGGGGTTCCGAAAGCTGAACGAGCGCCTCGTCGAAGAGGGCAAGAAGCCGACGCCGAACCCGCGCAACGCCGCGGCCGGCTCGGTGCGGCAGAAGAACTCGCAAGTGACGCGCGGCATGCCGCTGTCGAACTGGGCCTACGGCACCGGTCACCGCGACGGCGTCGTCTTCGGGAGCCAGTGGGAGCAGCTTGGCTGGTTGCGCGAGCGCGGATTCCGGACGAATCCGTTCGCGGAGCGGCTGGAGTCGATCGAGGAGGTTGCCGACCGCTGCCGCGACTGGGAGCGACGACGCGCGGAGCTCGACTACGAGATCGACGGGATCGTGATCAAGGTCGACTCGCTCGACCAGCAGTCCCGCCTCGGCGCCCTCCACGGCCGGCCGCGCTGGGCACGCGCCTTCAAATGGGCGCCCATGACCGCCCAGACCACGCTCGAGAAGATCGCCATCCGTGTCGGCCGCACCGGAGCTCTCAACCCCTGGGGCGTCCTCGAGCCGGTCGAGGTCGGCGGCGTCACCGTCTCGCGGGCGACCCTCCACAACGAGGAGGACATCAACCGCAAGCAGATCCGGGAAGGCGACCTCGTGATCGTGCAGCGTGCAGGGGACGTGATCCCGCAGGTGGTGGGCCCGGCCGGCAAGCACCGGAAGGGGACGAAGGAGTTTCGGATGCCCAGCCACTGCCCGCTCTGCGGAGCGGATGTGGTGAAGCCCGACGGGGAGGTGATGCACCGCTGTCCGAACCGCGCCTGTCCTTCCCGCGGGCTCGAGACGCTGATCAACTGGGTCACGGCTGCCATGGACATCGAGGGCGTCGGCGAGCAGTTCGTGCGCCGGCTCTGGGAGCTCGGGCTACTCCGGTCGATGCCGGATCTCTACCGGCTGACGCTCGAGAAGTTGCTCGAGCTGGACGGCTTCCAGGAGAGATCGGCGACGAAGGTGCTGAGCTCGATCGAGCTGTCGAGGGAGCAGCCGTTCTCACGGGTGCTCTTTGGCCTGAACATCCCGGACGTCGGCTGGGTGACAGCGCAGAATCTCGCTCGGCACTTCGGGACCGTCTCCCGGCTGCTCGACGCGAGCCAGGAGGAGATCCAGGAGGTGGACGGGATCGGCCCGGATCGCGCGGAGTCGATCGCGGAGTGGTTCGCCGACGAGCAGAACCGGACGCTCGTCCAGGAGCTCCTGGAGCTCGGCCTCACCTTCGAGGCCGGGGAGGCGGAGCGGCGGGTCGAGGGGCCGCTCTCCGGGACCCAGTACGTGCTCACGGGGACGCTGGAGGGGTTCACGCGCGAGGAGGCCGCGGCGGCGCTCGCCTCGCTCGGCGCCAAGGTCTCCGACAACGTCTCCAAGAAGACCACGGGCGTGATCGTGGGGGAGAGTCCCGGCTCGAAGGCCGCGAAGGCGGAGAAGTCCGGAGTTCCGATCCTCTCCGAGGAGGATCTCCGCGAGCTCGTGAAAGACGCGCCTGCAGGCGCTCCGGCCGGAGTCGCGCCGCCCCCGCGCCGCCGCTAGACGACGAGGGACAGGCCCTCAGACACGTCCATTCGAGACGTGTCCTAGGGACTGTCCCTCAGCTCGCCGCCAGCACCGAGACGAACCGATCCTGCGCGCGGCGGGCCCAGTACGACGACACTGGCGCGCCGTTCTGGAGGATCGCGAAGACGAAGCGGTCGCGGACGAAGCCCGAGAGAGCCGAGGCTGCGCTCGTCGTCCCTGTCTTCGCGATCACGCGTCCTCGGGCCGGTCGTGACTCGAGCCGGCTCCGCAGCGTTCCGTCCACACCTGCGACCGCGAGGGAGCCGAGGAACGCGTCGCGGATGGCGGGGTCGGCGATCCCGGCGAGGAGCAGCGCCACGATCGCGCCTGCCGTCAAGCGGTCGAGCCTCGAGAGCCCCGAGCCGTCTGCGATCCGGACGCCCGCGAGCGGGATCCCAACCGCGCCGAGGGCATCCTCGACGACCCTGGCGCCGGTGGCGGTCGAGCCGTCCTTGCCGTACAGAGCGCCAAGGTGCTTCAGCAGCAGCTCGGCCGTGTGATTGTCGCTCTCGCGACCCATGAAGCGGACGATCTCGCTCAGCGGCTCGGAGAGATCTTGCGCGAGTGGGAACCCGGCGGTGGTCAATGTGCCGGCGCGGGCGCTACGACGGACGGCGACTCCCCTCGACTCCAGAGCGCTCCGGAAGAGCGCCGCGGCTGCGAGCGCCGGCTTCCCCGACGTTCGCCCACGGAACCAGCTTCGCTCGACGACGAGTGCCGAGAGCGGAGGCGATTGTCCGATGTAGAAGCTCGGCTTCCAACCCGGCCCGGTTCGTTTCGCATCGAACCACGACTCGTCGCCGATCACGGCGCCGTCGACTCGGGCGATTCCCCACGAGGCCACGTCGGCGGCGAGCGCGTCGAGGTCGGCGGGCGCGAGCGTCGGATCTCCGAAGCCCCGCAAGAACAGATCGCCGTGCCAGACATCGCCCACGAGTGAGCCGGTGCCAACGACCTCGGTGTGAAAGCGGTAGCCGCTACCGAGGAGGACGAGCGCCGCGTAGGCGACCGGCAGCTTCTCGTTCGAGGCGGGCTGGAGCGAGAGGAGCGGGTTCCGCGAGTAGACGACCGTCCCGCTGCGCAGGTCGACGGCGAGCGCGGCAGTTCGCGACGGGTCGACGTTGGGAACCGCAAGCGCCTTCGCAAGCCGCGCGGGCAGGGTGGGGTCGGCGGCTCGTGCCGGAGGTGCGATCGTGAGAGAGAGCGCGAGGAGCGCCACGCCGAGCGCGACGAGAAGCGATGGGCCGCGCGCCGTTCGAAGATGGGCCCGGCGGCCCATGCTCGACCCGGCACCGACTCCCATAATCGGGCGTGGAGCGCCTGCTTGAGCAACCATCTGCCCACAGTGCTGACCGAGATCCGGTCGCTGCTCGACAAGCCCTCCGACGGCGAGCGCGCGTCGCGCAACCTCGCCGAGAAGACGCTCACCGACGGGTACGCGCACGCGCTTGCGCTCGGCGGCGAGCGGCTGCGCGTCGAGGAGCGGTTGCGCTCGGCCGTGCGGGCGCCGAAGTCCGATCGCGCGCAGATCGCCGAGCTGAGCGGCGTCCTCGACGAGCTCGATCGCGAGCTTACTGGGCTGCGCAGGTTGCTCGCGGCGCTCCGGGCGCACGCGCTCTAGTAGCGCCACGAGGTCCTAGACGATCCCGGAGCGGACTGCGTAGACCGCTGCCTGGATCCGATTCTCCATCTGGAGCTTCATCAGGATGTTCGAGATGTGGTTCTTGACCGTCTTCGGGCTGATGTGCAGCTCGCCCGCGATCATCGCGTTGTCCTTACCGTTCGCGATCAGCTTCAGCACCTGGATCTCGCGGTCGGAGAGCTCGGCGCGGATCGTCGCTGCCGCATCGGGAGACGTGGTCGTCGCGCGTACGTGCTGCAGCACCTTGCCCGCGATGTGAGGCGAGATCAGCGACTCGCCGACGGCTGCCGATTCGATTCCGTGGATCAGGTCCTGGATCGATGCGTCCTTGAGCAGGTACCCGCAGGCGCCGGCGAGGATCGCGTGCATCACGTCCTGCTCCTGGTCGGAGACGGTGAGCACGATCACGCGGGTCAGAGGCGCATCCCGACTCATGTGCCGGGTCGCCTCGACGCCGTTCATCCCAGGCATGTTCAGATCCATGACGACGACGTCGGGAGCCGTCTCGCGGACGATGCGAAGCGCCTCCGAGCCGCCTGCGGCCTCGCCGACGATCCGCATCCCCTGGCCCTCGAGCAGGTTGCGCAGGCCCGTGCGGAAGAGGTCGTGGTCGTCGACCAGGAGGACCCGCACATCGCGCGGCTCGTCATCGGTCGTCGCTGGGGTCTCGTCCATCGGATCTCCCGAGTGGCGGGTGAGGCCGGGTGGCCCAGGCCGGGAAGTCTAGAAGGTCCCTGTTCGGCCCGTCCCGATCGAGACCTGCCATAGGCTCTGCACGGGGCGCTGACCGTAACAAAGGTTCCCCTGCAGACCGGGGGTTTGTGCAAGGAGAATGACGCCTCGAAGCAGTCGTTTTTGGCTTGTCTATCGGTTGCAGTCGTCCGAGTAGCCTGCTAGGGTGGCCAGCTTGTGACGCCCCTGGCCCCCCAGCGAGTGTCGCCGCAGCTCGTGTCGTGCCGTCTCGTGCTCGGAGAGACGGATTAGCTCGAGCGTACGGCAGGCGCCAGCGTTTCTCGTAGTGCTCGCGGCCGTTCTCGTGGCCGGCGTCGGCGGCTCCGCAAAAACGGCATCAGCCGATCCGAGCGTGGCGGCCAAGCGGGCGGAGGCACAGGACGTCCTCGAGCAGATCCACGCGATCGACGGCCAGCTCGGACATGCCGCCGAGGCGTACAACCTCGCGACGATCCGGCTCGACGGGATCGAGGCGGAGCTGAAGACGAACGCGCGCCACCTCGTGATCGCCCGCTCGAGCCTCGCGGGCGCCCAGAGACATCTGTCCGAGCGACTCGTCGCGCTCTATGTGAACGGACGCGAGTCGTCCGCCGTTGAGGTGCTGCTCGGGGCCGAGTCGCTCGACGATCTGCTGAGCCGGCTCGATGCGGTCGAGCGGGTTTCCGAGCAGGACGCGCGCGTGCTGCGCGAGGTCAAGGCGTTCAAGGCCGAGGTCGGCTCGCGCAAGCAGCGGCTCGACGCCGCACGCAAGGCGCAGGCCAAGGTCGTTGCCGAGCGCGCGAGCCGGCGCAGCGCGATCGAGGGCCAGCTCCGTGAGCGCCAGCGCATGCTCAGCTCGATCCAGGGTCAGATCGCGGAGCTCGAGGCCGCAGAGGCGCGCCGCCAAGCGCAGCTCGAGGCGCAGGCGAGAGCCAGGCTCGCGGCGGCGGCCCGGCGCCAGGCGGCTGTGCGGCCGGCGGCGCCTCCGACCGAAGCGGCGGTGCTCGCTCCGGCTGTCGCCGCTGCAGCCGACCCATCACCTATCGCTCCGAGTGTCGAAGCCGTGGCGCCGGTCGCCCCGGCAGCCCGCTACGGCGGCGTCGTCGGGATCGCGATGCAGTATCTCGGCGTCCCCTATCGGTGGGGTGGCGCCGACCCCTCAGGCTTCGACTGCTCCGGGTTCAGCATGTACGTCTACGCGAAGCTCGGGATCTCCCTGCCCCACCATGCCGCGTCGCAGTATGGGATGGGCACGACAGTATCGAAGGATCAGCTCGAGGCGGGTGACCTCGTCTTCTTCAACGGGCTCGGCCACATGGGGATCTACATCGGCGGAGGCCAGTTCATCCACGCCCCGCACAGCGGCGACGTCGTCAAGATCTCCAGCCTCAGCGACTCCTGGTACGCGAGCACCTGGGTCGGCGCCCGCCGGCTCTAGCAAGGCGCGCGACGAGCGAGGGAGCAAGCGTCTGAGCGACCGCGAAACCGCGGTACCAGCCCGGGACGAAGAGCTCGCGCTTGTCCTCCTCGACCGCGTTCACGATCCGCTCGGCGACGAATGCCGGGGTCACGACCGCGCGATAGGCGAGCCCGCGCAGTCGCTTCCCTTGGGGGAAGCCCTCCGTCTCGACGAACCCCGGCAGGATCGTGTGGACGGCGATTCCTCTCGGTGCGAGTAAGGCCGAGAGCGAGCGTGAGAACGCGAGCTGGGCGTGCTTGGAGGCCGCGTACGGCCCGGCTGGGCCGAGCGCCACGGCGCCTGCCACAGAGACGACGTTGACGATGTGCGAGCCGCGTCCGAGACAGGGCAGGAACGCCCGCGTGCACCACACGCCACCGAGGTAGTTCGTCGCGAGCAGCGCCTCGATCCGCTCCGGCTCGAGCGTGAGGATGTCGCCGCGCCCCGCGATGCCCGCGTTGTTGACGAGCAGGTCGATGCGCGCATGGCGGGCAAGTGTCGCCGCCGCCGCCCGGTGCACCTGCTCCCGATCGGCCACGTCGCAGACCTCGAAGCCGCCGCCGAGCTCGGTCGCGAGTGCCTCCAGGCGCTCCAGCCGCCGCGCCAGCAGGACGCAGAGCCAGCCGCGCCTCGCGAGCTCTCGAGCCGTCGCCTCGCCGATCCCGCTCGAGGCGCCCGTTACGACTGCAACCTTGCGCCGTCCGGCTTCGGGGCTCAGCGGCAGACGCGCACGAGCCGTCGCGCCTCGGCCTTCCGGCCGGTTGCGTCGGTGACGATCGCACGCAGCGTGTGTGTGCCCTTCGCCGCGCCGGCGCGCCGCCAGGTGCCGCTGTACAGGCCGGCGCCGGTCCCGCGTCCCGCGCCGATCGCCCTGCGTCCGTCGAAGAACCGTACCGAGCGCACCTTCGCGGTCGAGCCGGCGAGGACGACGAGTGGGGTGCGGGCCGTAGCGCAGTCGCGCGCCTCGGGGGCGAGCCAGGTCACGGTCGGACCGGCGACGACGCGGATCGGCCCGCGTGCGAAAGCCGTGTTCGGGAGCAGCTCGTCCCCCACGGAGTCGACATTCTTCGCTTCCTGGAAATCGGCCGCCTCGGCAGAGAGCGTGCGCTTGCCCGCCTTCAGCGCCGGCGCCTCGCGGGAGAGCGGGAAGAGCGCGATTCCAGAGCTCGGATCGTAGGCGGCGGCGCCGATCAGCGTTCGTCCATAGGCGATCGCGAGCGAGTACGGGTTGACACCCGCGCCCTCGTCGAGGACGCGAAGCGCGATCGTCGGGCGGCCGGCGGAGACGCGCGCTGTGATCAGGCCGAGGAGCGGTGGCTCGACGTCGTTTACCCAGGCGCGGAGCACGTACTGCCCGCCCTGCGAGCGGCCGGTGAAGGGATCGCGGCCGGAGTCGACCGAGACGTAGTAGCTCTTCGTGCGCGGGAAGACCGTCCCGGCGGCGCCGATGTCGAGCGGATAGTCAATCGTCAGGTTGTTCACGTTGACCGGCGTGCCGGCGTAACCCTGGACGTCGTTCTCGTCGGGCGAGCCGAGCACCCAGGGATGGATCAGCGAGCCGGGAGACGACACGATCACGGCGGCCCCGAGGTTCACGGCGGGCTCGTCGACCCGGATCCGGTACAGGGTCTCGCCACCGTCCTCGTTCACGGGCGGGCCGGTATAGCTCGCCGCCGGGCCGAACGCGGCCGCCGGATACTTGTAGACGGACGCCCGCGAGGTGCCCTTCCGGGTATCGCCGGTCTGGATGAAGCGGAGCGGCACGATCGGCGCCGACTCGAGCCCCGGACGCGTGACGAGGAGCGCGTAGGGCACCTTGCGGACGTCGGCGCCGCGACGGAGGAGCAGGAAGCCGTAGGCCTCGCCCGCGACCGCGTTCCCGACCGCCCGCGCCGTGACAGGGAGGATCAGCTCCCCGCTCGGAGCGATCGAGACGCTGCCGGGCACCTCGATCGTGACGCCCGCCGGCTGCGCCTGTGCCTTCAGCTCCACCGACCAGGCGCCTGCGCCTCCGCCGGCGTCGAAGAGGGAGAGGAGGAGCGACCGCGAGGC
>JBPCJB010000060.1:0-3259 GCA_051005735.1 Gaiellaceae bacterium
AGCAGCCTCGACCGGCTCACTCGCGAGACCATCCGGCGACTGGTCACCCCGCGCTGGAAGCGGCATCTCGAGCGGCTCGTCGAGCGGGAGCGGCCTGACGCGGTCGTCGTCTACACGATTCCGATGGTGCACCTGCGGGGGATCCCGACCGCCCTGCGCGAGCGGTTCGGGATTCCGGTGATCTTCTACGACGGCGACGTACCCATGAGCCTCCCCGAGTACGGAGGGATGGACACCGGGTTCAACCCGTATCACGGCGCCGATCCGTTCGAGTACGACCTCGTCGTCTCGAACTCGGAGGGAGGCGCGCCACGGCTGCTCGAGGTCGGCGCCCGTCGCGCGGAGACCCTGTTCTGGGGAGCCGATCCGGAGTTCTTCTCCCCTCAGCCGGTCGAGAAGGAGATCGACGTCTTCTTCTACGGCTACGGGGACAAGTTCCGACGGGACTGGATGAAGCAGATGGTCGGGGAGCCCTCGCGCACTGCACCCGAGCTCGACTTCGCCCTCGGCGGGCTCGACTTCCAGGGCGACACAGGCGCGGCCCGTCTGCTCGGAGACGTTCCCTTCAACGTGTTCGCGCGCGCGATCTCGTCGGCCCGAGTCAACCTCAACATCACGCGGCGTCCGCACGCCACTGTCCCTGGGTCCTCCACTGCACGCCCGTTCGAGCTCGCCTCGTCCGGGGCGGCGATCGTCTCGAACCCGCATGCGGGGATCGAGCGCTGGTTCGAGCCCGGGAGCGAGCTCGTCATCGTCGAGAGCGCAGACGAGGCGGTGTCCGCATATCAGGAGCTCCTGGCGGACCCGGGTCAGGCGGAGGAGATGGGGCGTCGCGCCCGCGAGCGCGTCCTCGACGAGCACACTTACGCGCATCGCGCACGGCGGCTGCTCGACATCATCGGACTGGGCGCCGGGGTGCCTGCATGACGGCGTCGTCTTCGCTAGGGCGGATCGTCGCGGTCGTCCCTGCCTACGACGAGGCGGAGGTGATTGGCAAGGTCGTCGGCGAGATCCGTTCGTTCGATCCCGCGATTGATGTCGTCGTCGTGGACGACGCCTCGACGGACGAGACAGCGTCCGTCGCGCAGTCCCACGGCGCCATCGTGCTCCGGCTCCCCCACAACGTCGGCATCGGCGGCGCCGTGCAGACCGGGTTCAAGTTCGCGCTCGCCGGTGGTTACGACACGGCTGTCCGCCTCGACGGTGACGGGCAGCACGACGCGAGTGAGCTTGGGAAGCTGCTCGCGCCGCTCGAGCGGCGCGAAGCGGACCTCGTCATAGGTTCTCGCTTCGTCGACTCCGGCGGCACCTACCAGCCTCCGTTCGCTCGCCGGATCGGGATCCGCATCTTCGCTCGGCTCGTCTCGCTGCTCGGGGGCCAGCGGGTCACCGACACGACCTCGGGCTTCCTCGCCCTCGACCGCGTCGGCATCGAGCTCTTCGCCTCCGAGTACCCGCATGATTACCCCGAGGTCGAGGCGACCCTGGTGGCGCTGAAGAGCGGGCTGCGTCTTTCGCAGGTGCAGGTGGAGATGCGCGAGCGCGAGACTGGGTCGTCCTCGATCACGTTCGTCCGCTCGCTGTACTACATCGTCAAGGTCATGCTCGCACTGCTCGTCGCCAGCTTGCGGCGCTATCCGCGCCTCCAGGACGCTCGTCGGTGACGCCGCTTCGTATCTCCATCGTCGGCGTCGTCGCGTCGGCCCTTCTGATCTTGGTCGTGTTGGAGCTCATTCGCGGACGGCGTTTGAAGGAGCGCTACGCGCTGCTCTGGCTCGCCACGGGCGCCGTGCTGCTCGTGCTTTCCGCCTGGCGTGAAGCGTTGAACACGATCGCGGGCTGGCTCGGCGTCACCGGGTATCCGCCGGCTGTCCTCTTCGCCGTCGCCACGCTCTTCATCCTTCTCGTCCTGCTCCACTACTCGACCGTGCTCTCGAAGCTCACGGACGAGAACGTCGAGCTCGCGCAGCGGATCGCGCTGCTCGAAGAGCGCGTGTCCAGAACGGCTAGCGAGTCGCAACGGCCCGGCTGAAGGCGAAAACGTCACCCTGCGTGTCGTCGTCGAGCCAGTTCGTCCCCACCCCGATGCGATACCAGGCGCCGGGCGGCGCCTCGCGATCGAGGTATTCCATCTCTCGCGTCGTGGCGATCGGCACGGAGCGGATGAAGCAGTAGACGGAAGTAGCCCCATCTGCGTGCACGCACTCGATGTCCCGACCCTCCTGTCGATAGATGCGGTAGAAAACCTCTCCGCGCCACGGTCCTCCCTGCGTCCAGCTGAGGAGCTGGCCGTCAGTCGTGGTCTCGGCGCGGAGTCTCACGTTCTCCGCGATCGGGGTCATGATGTAGTTGCCCACGTCGTCCTGGAAGACGGCACGCTCCGGCCCGGTGCTGGGAGATGAGGCAGCGATCGCGACGGTCGGAAGCACCACGGTCAGCGCCGCCGCCACCACGACCGAGCGCCAAGCCAGAGGCTTCACGAGCGCCGGTCGGAGGCGATCGCCGAGCCGGCGCGCGAAGGTCGGCACGAGCAGCGGAATCGACGCGAAGAGGATCAGGTACGCCGGCCACGCGGGCATGAGGAGGCGCCAGAAGGTGTTCGCCTGAATGTCCGCGCGCGTGGAGAACCCCTTCACGACGATGAAGGCGGCCAGCCAGCCTCCGAGCAACGCGGCAACGGGCGCGCGCCGGACGCGAAGGACGGCGAGCAGGCCCGCGAACGGAGCCCACTGGGCGAGCCTCGCGCTCCAGAAGAACTCCCGGAGATTGTCCATCTGCACGCGCCAGTGCTCGAGATCGAGCTCGATGTATCGGTCCACGTCGAGCGCGACGAGCCCCGCTCCGGCTGCCAGCCGCGCCTCACCCAACGAGAGCACCGGAAGCTGGCCGAGTCCACGCTCCTTCCAGAGTACGAGCACGAGCAGGCTCGGGACGATCGCGGCGCCGAAGACGATCCCGTTGCGCCACCGGCGAGCGACCAGGTACGCGAGCGCGGCGCCGGCGCCCATCAGGAGGTTGGGCGGCTTCATCCCACCGGCCGCTCCGAGCAGGAGTCCCGCCATCGCGGCTTCGGTGATCCGACTCGGGCCGAGCGAGCGAACGACGAAGAGCGCTGCCGCCAGCACGACAACCAGGGACGGAAAGTCGGAGAGTGACGTCAGTCCGAGCGCCTGCGGGAGGAAGTGCTCGGTCCAGCGCTCCTGGTAGCGATCGACGAAGAGCGGAATCGAGGCGAACGGCGCGACGACCCAGAGAAACG
>JBPCJB010000061.1:0-4215 GCA_051005735.1 Gaiellaceae bacterium
TGCGCGGGCTCGGCTTCCGCGATCCCGATCTCGAACGGGAGCTCGAGACGTTCTCGGGCGGCGAGCTCACGCGTGCCTCGCTCGCCCGCGCACTTGCAGGCCAGCCCGACCTGCTCCTGCTCGACGAGCCGACGAACCATCTCGACATGGCCTCGATCGAGTGGCTCGAGCAGGAGCAGGTCGGGCTGGCCTGCAAGTGCGCGGGCGAGCGAGGCACGCGTGAGCTCGCCGCCCGAGAACGTCTCGAGCTCCCGTTCGAGATCGGGATCGCGGAAGCCGAGCCCGCGCAGGACGCTCGTGGCGCGGTCGCGCCAGCCGTAGCCGCCCGCGTGCTCGAGCCTCGCCTGCGTCTCGCCGTAGCGCCGCAGCGTCTCCGGCGCGTGGTCGCCGCTCGCCATCGCCTCCTCGAGCCGGCGCAGCTCGCGTTCGGCGGCAACGAGGTCGGCGGCGCCCGAAAGCGCGTACTCGCGCAGCGTCTGACCGTTCAGTCGCGGCGGTCGCTGGTCGTGGAGCGCGACGCGCGCGCCCTTCTCCCAGGAGAGCTCGCCGCCCTGCAGCTCCGTCTCGCCCATCAGCGCGCGCAGCAGCGTCGTCTTGCCGGCGCCGTTCGGCCCGGCGAGCGCCAGCCGGTCACCACGCTCGACCTTGAAGGAGACGCCGTCGAAGAGCGGGTCGCCGGAATGCTCCTTGCGGAGGTTGGCTGCGATCAGGACTGCCATGCTCCCAGGGTAATGCGCGTTCTGGCCCTCGACGTCGGCACGTCTTCCGCGCGAACGCGCGTCTACGACGAGCGGGCGGAGTGCGTTCCCGGCGTCGGGCATCAGGAGCGCTACACCTCGACGCGCGGCCACTCCGGCCGGCTGGGCGAGTTCGACGCCGCCGAGCTGCTCGCGGTGGCGCGCGACGCGATGCGGGAGTCGCGGCGCGTGCTGGACGACCCGGTCGACGCCGTCGCGATCTCGTCGTTCTGGCACAGCCTCGTCTGTCTCGACCGGCGGGGTCGGCCGATCACGCCGCTCCTCACGTGGCGACAGCTCGATGTGGCGGCCGCGGTTCCGCTCGACTCCGCCGCCGTGCACGCGCGCACCGGCTGCCCACTTCATCCGAGCTTCTGGCCGATGAAAATCGCCGGTCTCAAGGCGACCGGGGTACGCGCCGCGCGCTACGTCTCGTTCTCGGATCTCCTGACGGGCGGCCGAACGAGCCTCTCTATGGCGAGCGGAACCGGCTTGCT
The DNA here is from genome assembly GCA_051005735.1 of Gaiellaceae bacterium. GTDB lineage: Bacteria > Actinomycetota > Thermoleophilia > Gaiellales > Gaiellaceae > Gaiellasilicea. The sequence goes on from JBPCJB010000061.1 coordinate 1,235, forward strand.
CGGGCTCGACGGACGCTGGGACGGTGAGTTGCTCGAGACGCTCGGCGTTCGCGAGGAGCAGCTCCCGGAGCTCTCCGACGAGCTCGTCCTGGGCGACGGCGCAGCTGCGAATCTCGGCTCGGGCGTACTCGGCCGGAAGCGCGCGGCCCTCACGATCGGAACCTCCGGCGCGTTGCGAATGGTGCACGAGCCGAGCGTCCCGCGACCCGGCCTCTTCCTCTACCGACTCGATGACGAGCGGGTCTGCGAGGGCGGCTCGATCTCCGACGGCGGCAACCTGCTCGACTGGCTCGAGCGGCTCGCCGGGTCGGTCGAGACCGCCGGGATGGCGGACGAGCCGTCACCTCCGCTCGACTTCCTGACGCTCCTCGGTGGCGAGCGGAGCCCGGGCTGGAACGCCGGCGCGCGCGGGATCGTCTCGGGCCTCTCGTTCGAGACGACGGCGCGCGACCTCGTGCGGGCGGCGCTCGAGGGCGTCGCCTACCGCCTGGCCGAGATCGGCGAGCTCCTGCCGGAAGTCGAGGAGATCGTGGGGAGTGGCGGCGCGCTGCACCACAATCCGGATTGGGCTCAGATCCTCGCGGACGTGCTCGAGCGGCCCGTGACGCTCTCGGCCGTCACCGAGGCCTCGGCGCGCGGCGCCGCGCTCCTTGCGCTCGAGCGGCTGGGGGGATCGCCGCCGCCGGCCCCGCTCGGCCGGCGGTTCGAGCCACGGCCCGAGAGGTTCCAGGCGCATCGTTCCGCCCGCGAGCGGCAGCGGTTGCTCTACGAGACCGTGGCCTCGTCCCGCTCGCGGACGAGCCCGCGCGCGGCCTCCGCGATGTGAGCGGCGTCGATCCCGGCCGCGTCGAGCAGCTCCGCGGGCTTGCCCGAGTGCGGCATCTCGTGCACCGCGAGCCTCACAACGCGCGGCCGCTCGTCCTGGTCTGCGAGCGCGGCCGCGACGGCCTCGCCGAGCCCACCCTCCGGCCGGTGGTCCTCCACGACGACGATCGGGGTCCGCAGCCCCGCCAGGGTCTCGACATCGAGCGGCTTCACGGAGTAGCAGTCGAGCACGCGCGCCGAGATCCCGTCCTCGGCGAGCTCGTCGGCCGCCTTCAGCGCCTCGTGCAGGGTGATCCCCGCGGCGACGATCGTCACCTCATCGTCGTCCGAGGAGCGAAGCGTCTTGCTCCCGCCGACCGGAAACTCCTCGTCGGCGTCGTAGACGACAGGAGTGTCCGCGCGCGTCGTGCGCAGGTACGAGATCCCCTCGAGATCGGCCATCGTGCGGACGAGCTTCGCGGTCTGGTTCCCGTCGCATGGGTAGAGGACGGTCGAGCCGTTCACCGCTCGAAGCGCCGCAAGATCTTCGAGCGCCATCTGGGAGGGGCCGTCCTCCCCGATCGAGACGCCGGCGTGGGAGCCGCAGAGCTTGATCGTCGCCTGGCTGATCGCGGCCATGCGGACGAAGTCGTACGCGCGGCTCATGAATGCCGCGAAGGTCGAGGCATAGGGCTTCCAGCCGAGCACCTGCAAGCCGACGGCGGCGGCGACTAGCTGCTGTTCGGCGATGTACATCTCGAAGTAGCGCTCAGGGTGGGCGTCTCGGAAGATCTCGGCGTACGTCGAGTTGGAGACCTCGCCGTCGAGCGCGACCACGTCGCCGCGCTCGCCGCCGAGCGCCGCGAGCGCCTCGCCGTAGGCCTTGCGCGTCGAGATCTCCTCGCCAAGCTCGAAGCGCGGCCATTCCTGCGCCACGGGCTCGAACCGATGCGGCTCGGCGGCCTCCGGCTTCGGCACGTCGACGACATGGTTGCGGATGCCCCCCAGCTCGGCCACCGCCTCCTCGGCCACCGCCTTGCCGTGCCAGCCCGGCTCGTTCTCCACCTTCGAATAGCCCTTGCCCTTGATCGTCTTCGCGACGATGACCGTCGGCCGGCCGTCGGTGGACTCCGCCTCACGGTATGCCGCATCGATCTCGTCGACATCGTGCCCGTCGACCTCGATCGCGTTCCAGCCGAACGCGCTGAAGCGCCCCGAGTACGAGGAGAGATCCCAGCCGTGCATCGTCTCGCCGCGCTGGCCGAGCCGGTTGACGTCGATGATCGCCGTCAGGTTGTCGAGCTCGTAGAAGGCGGCGTGCTCGGCCGCCTCCCACATCGAGCCCTCGGCCAGCTCGCTGTCGCCGCAGATCACCCAGACGCGGAACGGCAGGCGATCGAGCCGCTTGCCGGCGAGCGCCATCCCGACGCCGATCGGAAGTCCCTGTCCGAGGGAGCCGGTGGCGACGTCGACCCACGGCAGCAGCGGCGTCGGGTGGCCTTCGAGCCGGCTCCCGAACTGGCGATAGGTGCCGAACTCCTCCTCAGAGAGGACGCCGGCGGCACGGAAGAGCCCGTAGACGAGTGGGGAGGCGTGCCCCTTCGAGAAGACGAGCCGGTCGTTCGCCGGGCTCTTCGGCTCGTCGAAGTCGTAGCGGAAGTGAGCCGCGAGGAGCACGGCGGCGAGGTCGGCCGCCGACATCGAGGAGGTCGGATGTCCCGAGCCCGCCTTGGCGCTCGCCCGTACCGCGTCGACTCTCAGCTGCTGTCCCAGCTCTCGCCAGAGCTCGCGCTTGTCCATGGTGGGCTCCTCGCTCGTCGTTTGTCGTAACGTAGCGAGCGATGAGGGTCGCGGTCGCATTCGACCATCGCGGCGTCAAGCTGCGCGAGCGCGTGCTCGAGGAGTTGGCGGCTCGGGGCCACGAGGCCGTCGATCTCGGCGCCGACTCGGGCGCCGAGCGGGTCGACTACCCCGACAAGGCTCGTGAGCTGGGCGAGGCTCTTCTCGACGGCCGAGCCGAGCGCGGTGTTCTCGTCTGCGGCTCCGGGGTGGGCGCGTCGGTCGCGGCCTGCAAGTTGGCCGGAATCCGCGCCGCGGTCTGCCACGACGTCTATTCGGCGCATCAGGGGGTAGAGCACGACGACATGAACGTGCTCTGTCTTGGCTCGGAGATCGTC
>JBPCJB010000062.1:0-8385 GCA_051005735.1 Gaiellaceae bacterium
CGTGGGCAGCGTCCGTCTACGCGTCGTTAACGACCCGTCCGGCAATCCCTTCCTCGACCTCCCCCCGACGCGCTTCGGCGGCGCGGAGAGAATCACGCAGCTCGTCACCTCGCAAGGCTCGGCGATCCAGTCACCCGATGCGCGTGTCGAGCTGCCGGTGAGCGCGCACGCTCGTCAAACGGCCGCAGGCAAACGCGAGGCGTTCTTCGCGGACGCGACCGTCGCCGGAATGCACCTACGCGTCTACACGTTGCCGGTCGACCGGCCCGGGCTTGCACTCCAGATCGCGCGGCCGCTCGACGAGGTCGATGCCGCGCTCGAGCGGATCCGCGGCCTGCTCGTGCTGATCGCCGCGGCAGGGATCGCGCTCGCCGCCGGACTCGGGCTCGTCGTCTCGCGCGCCGTACTCGCGCCGGTGCAGCGCCTGACCCGCGCGGCCGAGGACGTCACCGAGACGCGCGACCTGTCCCGCCGCATCGACGACGACGGCAGCGACGAGCTGGCGCGTCTCGCCTCCACGTTCAACACGATGCTCGCGGCGCTCGAGGATTCGGCCCGCGCGCAGCGGCAGCTCGTCTCGGACGCCTCGCACGAGCTGAGGACTCCCTTGACGAGCCTCCGCACGAACATCGAGGTGTTGAGCCGGGACGTCGCCCTGCCCACCGGCGAGCGGGAGCAGCTCCTCGTCGACGTCACCGAGCAGCTCGGCGAAATGACCGAGCTCATCGCCGAGCTCGTCGAGCTTGCCCGGGGCGACCAGGCGCCGGTCGAGCCCGAGGACGTTCGACTCGACCTCGTCACGGCCGACGCGATCGAGCGGACGCGCCGAAACCGCCCAGGCGTCTCCTTCAGCGCCGAGCTCGAGGCATCGCCGATCCGCGGCGTTCCGGCGACGATCGAGCGGGCCATCTCGAACCTGCTCGACAACGCGGCCAAGTGGAGTCCCGCCGGCGGCGAGGTGGAGGTGACGGTGCGCGACGGCGAGGTGACGGTCCGCGACCACGGGCCGGGAATCGACGAGGAGGACCTCCCCTTCGTGTTCGATCGCTTCTATCGCTCGACCGTCGCGCGGAGCATGCCCGGTTCCGGGCTCGGTCTCGCGATCGTCCGCCAGGTGGCCGAGGCGCACGACGGCGCAGTCAGCGCCGAGGCCGCGCAGGGCGGCGGCACACGACTGCGGCTGCGGCTGCGGCCCGAGTCGCTCAAGTCTTAGGCGATCCTTAGCTCGATCTCAGACTCGGCTTAGGCGTGGGTGGTTTCCTGGAGCCATCACCACCTCTGAATCGAAAGGACTCCTGAGATGAAGAACTTCTTGAAGCGCCCGCGAGCTCGAGGAGCGGCGCTCGTCAGCGCCACTCTCCTTGGCGCCGGCGGCGGCGCCGCCGTCGTGGCCGCGACCGATCGCGACGCTACCGTCGTCCGTCAGGTCACCGTCGGCGCATCGGCCCAGCCGGCGGCCAGCTCGGCATCCACCGTCGGCGAGATCTACGAGAGCAGCGCTCAGAGTGTCGTCGAGATCACCGTCGGCGGGGAGAGCGGCTCCCAGTCGCAGGGCTCCGGGTTCGTCTACGACGACGAGGGCCATGTGATCACGAACCAGCACGTCGTCGCCGGCGCGAGCACGGCGTCCGTCAAGTTCGCCGACGGCTCGAGCTACGACGCAGCCGTCGTCGGGACCGATCCTTCCACCGACCTCGCGATGCTCGATGTCGACGCGCCGGCCTCCGAGCTCGAGCCGCTCGCGCTCGCTGAATCGGACGAGGTCGAGGTCGGCGACGAGGTGATTGCGATCGGCAGCCCGTTCGGGCTCGAGCAGACGGTCACCACCGGAATCGTCAGCGCTCTTCATCGCCAGATCAACTCGCCAAACGACTTCGCGATCGACGACGCGATCCAGACCGACGCCGCGATCAACCATGGCAATTCCGGCGGCCCCCTGCTCGACCTCGACGGGCGCGTGATCGGGGTCAACTCGCAGATCGAGAGCGAGTCGGGCGGCAATGACGGCGTCGGCTTCGCGGTGCCCGCGGACACCGTGGCGAAGATCGCGGCTGCGCTGATCGCCGACGGTGAGGTCGAGCATGCATACCTCGGCGTCGCGACCGAGGACACGTCGGACGGCGTCGGCGCGAGCATCGCCGAGGTTCGGCCCGGGACTCCCGCGGCGGCTGCCGGCCTCCGCGACGGCGACGTCGTGACGGAGCTCGACGACGAAGTCATCGGCGACGCCGACGAGCTGCGGCGCCTGGTCGACGCGCAGGATCCGGGCGACTCCGTCGAGCTGACGATCGTCCGCGACGGCGACGAGCGCACGATCGAAGTCGAGCTGGCGGCACGTCCGTCGGCCTGAGGCAGCACACCACCAACCGAACGGAGCACACGATGAGGAGGAGAACGAGACGAACCCTGATTGCCGGAGCAGGTGCCGCGCTCGCGGTCGTCGGCGGCGGGGCGGCGTTCGCGGCGCAGTCGGGCGGTGACCGAAGCGCCGAGAGCCAGGCGGTTCTGAACGACGCCGCCAAGCAACTCGGAGTCGACCCGACGAAGCTCAGCGACGCCCTCAAGCAGGGGCTCGCAAACCGGATCGACGAGGCGGTCGAGGCCGGGCGCCTGACCGAAGCCCAAGGCGCCGAGTTGAAGGCCCGGATCCAAGCTGATGCGTTCCCGCTCCTCAGTGGTCGCGGCCTTGGGTACCGCGGACATCACGGGCACGGCTTCGGCCACCTCGACGCGGCCGCGACGTACCTCGGCGTCACCCAGGAGGCGTTGCGGACGAGCCTCCAGAGCGGGAAGACGCTCGCCGAGGTCGCGACGGAGGAGGGCAAGTCGGCCGAGGGCCTCGTTGCCGCGCTCGTCGCAGACAAGACGAAGGAGCTCGACGCGGCGGTGACTGCTGGACGGCTGACGAAGGCGCAGCGGGACGAGCGCGTTGCCGGGCTGAAGGAGCGTGTCACCGCGTTCGTGAACGGCGAGGGGCCATCACGCGGCCCTGGCTTCCGCGACGGGCGCGGCTTCGACGGCGGGCACGGCTTCGGAGATCCCCCGCAACCCGCTCCACGAGCCGCCTAGAGCCGAGGGACAGTCCCTCGGACACGTCTCGAAAGGGCATGTCTGCGAGCGACGTGTCCTGGGGACTGTCCCTCAGCTCGCGCGACGCTCGAAGACGAGGAGCCCGCCGTGCTCGTCGTCCTCGAGCCGCTCGCCGGTCCGAGCGAAGCCCGCCTTCTCGGCGACGCGGCGAGAAGCGCTGTTGTCCGGACGAATCGTCGCCCGGACGACGTCCACCTCGAGGCGCGCGAGTCCCCACTCGGTCAGCAGCTCCAGGAGCTCGGTCGCGTACCCGCGGCCGCGGTGCTCCTCGTGCACCGCGTAGCCGACCGTCAGCCGGCGGTTCTCGGTCGGCCGGCCGCCGAAGCCGCCGTTTCCGATCTCGGTTCCGTCCTCGAGCGCAGCCGTCCAGACCCAGAACCCGCGCGCGCCGGGGTCGGCCCGCAGCCGGCTGACGAAGAGCTCGCGCGCGTCCTCATCCAACGGATCCCACCTGATCGCCTCCAGCTCGTCGGCGCCAAGGGCCGTGAGCGTGAGCCGCGGCCCCTTGATCCTCAAGTAGGCGTGACCCTGTACGCATCGAACACCGCGTCGAGGTTGCGCAGCGCCGTCAGGAGCGTCCGCAGCTCCTTCACCTCACCGACCTCGACCGTGTACCAGTTTCGCGCCATTCCATCCTCGACGACGCCGCCGTAGGAGACGATGTTCGCCCCATGCTCGGCGAAGGTCCGCGCCACGTCCTCGAGCAGGCGCGGCCGGTCGAACGAGTCGACGGCGATCGCGACGCGGAAGCTCGTCGTCGTGCCGCCATCCCATTCCACGGGTGTGAAGCGCTCGGGGTTCCTCATCAGAGAGCGGACGTTCGGGCAGTCGTCGCGATGGATCGTGATCCCCCGCCCCAGCGAGATGTAGCCGAGGATCTGGTCGCCCGGCACGGGTGTGCAGCACTTCGCCATCCGCACGAGCACGTCCTCGACGCCCGTCACCTTGATCCCGAGCGTGTCGCCGGCGACCGTCGAGCGCGCCCGCGGCGCCTTCAGCACCACCGCGGGCTCCTCGGCGACCTCCTCGGTCTTCAGCCGCTGCAGCACCTTGTTCACGATCTGACCGGACTGGAGCTTGCCGGCCCCAAGCGCGACGTAGAAGTCCTCGGCCTTCTTGAAGCCGGTCTCGCGAATCACCTGCGCGAGGACGGCCGACCCCTGGAGCTTGCGGTACGGGAGGCTCTGCGCCTTCAGCGCCTGGTCGAGGATCTCACGGCCCTTCGCCTCTGTCTCGCCCCTCGTCTCCCGCTGGAAGAACTGGCGGATCTTGTTCCGAGCGCGCGAGGAGGCGGCCAGCGACATCCAGTCGCGCGAGGGACCGCGGCCCGACTTCGAGGTCAGGATCTCGACGAAGTCGCCGTTCTTCAGCCGGTAATGGAGCGGCACGATCCGGCCGTTGATCTTGGCGCCGACCGTCTTGTGGCCGACGTCGGTGTGGACGGCGTAGGCGAAGTCGATCGGGGTTGCTCCGGTCGGGAGCGTCTTCACCTCGCCCTTCGGCGTGAACACGTAGACCTCGTCGTTGAAGAGGTCGGTCCGGAACGTCTTCATGAACTCGCGCGGATCGGCCTCGTCCTGCTGCCAGTCGAGCAGCGACTTGACCCAGGCGAGCCACTCGTCATCGGTCTTGCCCTTGCCGCGCTTGTAGAGCCAATGGGCGGCGATCCCGTACTCCGCCTCCTCGTGCATCTCGCGCGTCCGCACCTGGATCTCGAGCGGCGTCCCCTCCGGGCCGATCACGGTCGTGTGCAGTGAGCGGTAGCGGTTGAACTTCGGCATCGCGATGAAGTCCTTGAAGCGCCCGGGCATCGGCTTCCAGAGCGCGTGGATCAGGCCGAGCGCGCCGTAGCAGTCGCGCGTCCCCTCGTCGCCCGAGCGTTCGACGGTGACCCGCATCGCGGTCAGGTCGTAGATCTCGTTGAACTCCCGGCCCTTCTTGGCCATCTTGTCGTAGATCGAGTAGAAGTGCTTCGCGCGGCCGGAGATGTCGGCGGGGATGTCGACCTTGTCGAGCTCCGCCTTCAGCACCTGCCCCGCCAGCGCGACCTGCGACTCGCGATCGTCACGGCGGTCGGCGACCATCTCGCGGATCTCGGCGAACTTGCGCGGATGGAGAACCTCGAACGAGCGGTCCTCCAGCTCCCACTTGAGCGCGTGGATCCCGAGCCGGTGGGCGAGCGGCGCGTAGACTTCGAGCGTCTCCTTCGCCTTGCGCACCTGGGTCTGCTTGCCCTGATACTCGATCGTGCGCATGTTGTGGAGGCGGTCGGCGAGCTTGATCAGGATCACGCGGACGTCCTGCGCCATCGCCACGATCATCTTGCGGTAGTTCTCGGCCTCGGCCTGCTCGCGGCTCTGGAAGCTCGTCCGCGTCAGCTTCGTGACACCCTCGACGAGCACCGCGATCTCGTCCCCGAACTCCGCGCGAATGTCGTCGAGCTCTACCTCCGTGTCCTCGACGACGTCGTGGAGGAGGGCGGCGGCGACGGACTGCTCGTCGAGGTGGAGCTCCGCGCAGATCTTGGCCGCGCCCCACGGGTGATGGACGAACGGCTCGCCCGAGCGGCGCACCTGGCCCTCGTGGGCGGCGGCGGCGTAGTGGAACGCACGCGCCAGGAGCTCCTTGTCGACGCCGGGGTTGTAAGCCTCGGCAGCGGCGATCAACTCGTCGACGAGGTCCTGGTGATGCCGTTCGACGTCGAGCACGGCCATGGATCCAGTGTACTCAGCCCCTTTCCCGGCGAACCTCCCTCGAAGGAGTACATCCGGCCAGGACGAACGGGACGGCCCGTGCTTCGCCGACGCAGACAGATCCGGAAGGCGACGAAGCTCGCGCGCCTCCTCGTCGAGCTGGACGACGTCGGCCGCGAGCGGCGCCGGCTCCTGCCGCGGCGGACGCTCCGCGCCTCGTTAGGAGGGCTAGGCGGCGCGCGGTAGCGCCTCGACCTCGGCGCCGGCGAGCAGCGCCCTGAAAGCCTCCGACTCGTAGAGCTGGCGCTTTGCGCCCGCGCCGAGCTCGAGCTCGGCGAAGACGGCGCGAGCCTCGCCCGTCCACGCGCTCTCGCCCTGCCTCCACAGGCGGACGAGGTGATCGCGGAGATCCTCGTAGCGCTCCGGCGCGTCGAAGAGGCGCCGGATCACGAGCTGCGGTGCGACAGTGCCGTTCCAGCGGTTCTCCTTCAGCCGGCAGGCGAGGTCGTAGCGGACAGGCCTGAGTAGGCGGTCGAGCTGGGAGCCCAGGCCGAACGCGATCGCAGAGCCGGCGTCGCGGCCCTGGTGCCGGACGCGGAAGCGCAGGTGCTTGCCTTCGCCGACCAGTCCGGGATTCACCGGTTCGCAACTCGGCACGAGCAGCGTCACGTCGGGGTTGCCGAGACCGAAAGGCGCGAGCCGCGCGAGCTCCTGTGCGAGCCCGAGCGTGAGCGACGCGCCGGGTACGATCGCGTCGATCCGCGTCAGCGGTGCTAGCTCGTCATCGCCGAGCTGCGCGTCCGCGTGCGCGGCGAAGTCCGTCGCGAACGCCTCGAGGTTCTCCGGGAGAATCGAGAGTCCGGCCGCGGCGCGGTGGCCGCCGAACCGCTCGAGGCGGGCCGAGCAGGCCGTCAGGGCGCCGTGGAGGTCGAACGAGGGCACGGAGCGCCCCGAGCCCTTCCAGACGCCGTCGGCGCCGGCGATCATCACGACCGGCCGGTTGAAGCGCTCGACGAGCCGCGAGGCGACGATCCCGATCACACCTTCGTGCCAGTCCTCGCCCCAGAGCACGTAGCCGCGACGGCTTCGCTCGGCCTCGGACCAGCTCTCGACCTCCGCGACGGCGGCTCGCAGAATCCGGTCCTCGACGGCCTGTCGATCGCGGTTCAATGACTCGAGCTCGCCGGCGAGACGTGTCGCCTCGTCGTCGTCCTCGGTCAGCAGGAGGTCGAGCGCGGCGTCAGGACGTCCGAGCCGGCCGGCGGCGTTGATCCGCGGCGCCAGCCGGAAGCCGACAGAGCTCGAGTCGACGGCTGCCGGATCGACGTGCGCGGAGCGCATCAGGGCACGCAATCCGGGCTTCTGGGTGCGGGCAAGCGCGCGCAGGCCGGCGATCGCCAGGGAGCGATTCTCGTCGAGGAGCGGCACGACGTCGGCGATCGTCGCGAGCGCGACGAGGTCGGCGTGTCGCCTGACCGCCGCGTGGTCGACTCCGAGCAGGGCCTGCGCGAGCTTGTGCACGACACCCGTGCCGCAGAGCTCCGGGAAGGGGTAGTCGGAAGGACGGGTTGCGACGATCGGGCAGTCGGGCAGGGTATCCCCCGGCCGGTGGTGGTCGGTCACGATCACCTCGAGCCCGCGCGCCTTCGCCGCGGCAACCTCGGCGACTGCGGTGATCCCGCAATCGACGGTGATCAGCAGGCCGCACGCCTCGTCGGCGAGCCGCGAGATCGTCTCGCCGGAAACTCCGTAGCCCTCCTCGAACCGGCTCGGCAGGTGCCACTCGACGTCGGCGCCGAGCTCACGCAGGGTCAGGACCGCGAGCGCGGTCGCGCAGATGCCGTCGACGTCGTAATCCCCGTGGACGCAGATCCGCTTGCCGGCGGCGATCGCGGCGCGAATCCGGGCCACGGCCTCCGTCATGTCGCCGAGCAGGAGCGGGTCGTGCGGAGCGCGCTCGCCCTCGAGGAAGGCGCGCGTCTCCTCGATCTCGGTGTAGCCGCGTCGGACGAGGATCGACGCCGTTGTCTCGCTGATCTCGAGCGCGATCGCAAGCGCCGTGACGTCGGCGACGGAGCAGCTGTCGATCGTCCAGGAGCCGTCGCGCATCGCCATTCGACGGTACGGGCGGCATCGGACGGTATTGATGCGCAAGACCCTGAAGGCTCGCTTCGCTCCCGGCTGGCGCCCCGAGCCTATCTGTCCGGCGTGCCGCGGCCGCGCAGCGTATCGCGCACGATCTTCACCCAGAGGAGGACGATTCCGGTCAGCGCGCCGAGCGCGGCGACCGCGATCGGCGTGTACACCGCCATCTCCTCGAGCGAGTACTTCGTCACCCACGTCCCGAGCAGCCAGACCGCGAGGACGACGCCGATCATCGGGATCACGAGCCGCCTCTCCACGGGCCTGAGGGTACCCTTCCGGCCTATGACCGAGGCGAACTACGGCTCCGGCGAGGACTACGTGGTCGAGTTCCTCGGCTACCGCTTCGGCTTCAACGTGGACGACTTCGAGGAGCGCGTGACCGCCGCCGCCGTGAAGCTCGGGCTGATCGAGGGGAACGATCTGGACGAGGACGAGACGGCCGATCTCGTCGAGCTCT